>CAZDXX010000255.1:0-1553 GCA_964509595.1 uncultured Oscillospiraceae bacterium | reverse complement strand
TTTCGGCAGTGGCGGTATCCACCACGGTCAGACCGGCAGAGAAAGCATCGGTCTGGTAGATGATGCCGCAGTCCACGGTGGCCTCAGAAACCTGAGTGGTGACTTCCTTGACATTGGAGCCATAGGTGATGCTGCCTGCAGTGACCAGTTCTTCCTCGGACAGTTCATAGTACTTCAGAATCTTCTGGGTGTACTGGCCTACGGGAACGTCGGAGTTGCCCATGGCCAGCATGACGCTGCCATCCTTCAGGCCGGCGATCAAATCGTCATAGGACTCGATACCCTTGGGGTTTCCGTCGGGCACAGCCAGAGCAACCTTGTTCTCCAGAATGTCGAAGCGGGTGTCCGCCAGAACGAAGTCCAGACCCTCGGTGTTGACCTCGGCGCTTGCATTGATATCCAGCTGGTTCATCTGCTTTTGACCGGCGGAGATGAATACGTCGCAGTCGGCGCCTTCCTGAATCTGTGTCTTCAGGGTACCGGAGGAATCAAAGTTGAACTCGATGGTGACGTTCTCATGCTCTTCCATGTACTTGTTGCCAAGTTCGGTTAACGTCTCGGTCATAGAGGCAGCGGCAAAGACGATCAGGGTCACGTCTTCTTCCTTCTTGCTGCCGCAGCCGGCCAGCAAGCTGAACATCATGGTCAGAGCAAGCAGCAGTGCAAAAATCTTCTTTGTTTTCATATTGTTTTCTCCTTGTCGTTGTTGTGGAGAGTGCCGCTGTCATCGTGGGAGGGAGACGCTGACAGCGGCGCTCCCCCGTATAGAAACGGCGAGGCCCCACTCGTCCGTTTTCCACTAAAAAAGCAAAAAACAGGCTGCCTGAGAAAATCAGACAGCCTGTTCCGGTAAACAAATGCACTTCCACGATGGCAGCACAAATAAGCCGTCTCCTTCTCAAACGCGGAAAGCTATGTCGTTTCCAACATAACTCGGTGGTCATCACGAGTGGTCTCTCATGATATAGTCAAACTACATGAAAATAATGCAATTATTTTCATGCGGCGGCTTGCCGCCGCCAACGCATATATGCGTTGATTGTTGACTATGCAATCCCGGCAAAGCCGCATCCGCGGCTTCGTCGGCGCTTGGCGCCGACGGCTTCAAAACAAGGGTTTGAAGCTGCTTGATTACAACAGGCCGCACTCCATAGCAGGTGCCTTAGGTAATTACGGCTCGGAAACATCAAGTATTCAATTTTCGGCAAAAAATTGTGCGCATCATTTCCGGTTGCCCCGCAGGGGTGAGGGAATGGCGCATGGACGTTTTTTGTTATGCTTCTGCATAACAAAAAACAGCCTGCTTGAGAAGTTCAAGCAGGCTGTTGCCATTGCAACACAACACCGGGCATACTGCCCAGTCAAGGCTTGTTTCCTTCTCAAACACGGAAGGCGTGGTCGTTTCCCACCACACCCGGAGCCGTTTCCGGCTCGGCCAATCCTCCATAGCAGATGCCACAGGCGGAAAGGCTCGGAATGAAACGCTGTTTTTAGTTAAATTAAGCTTACTGGAATCTTTTTGATTTGTCAAGGGGGAAAGATTTTCGTCCCTT
>CAZDXX010000254.1:0-1564 GCA_964509595.1 uncultured Oscillospiraceae bacterium | reverse complement strand
GGATGAGATCCCCAAAGGCAAACCGGTCTACGTCATCTGCCAAAGCGGTCTGCGCAGCTACATCGCCACCCGGATTCTGGCCGGATACGGCTACGACTGCTACAACTTTGCCGGCGGCTTCCGCTTCTACGACAATGTGGTAAATGACCGCGCGCTGATCGAAGCCGCTCTCCCTTGCGGCATGGACAATGTATAAAAAAACGAAGGAGAGCATAATATGAGAATTGCAGTTACTTACGAAAATGGACAGATCTTCCACCACTTTGGCCACTCCGCCGCCTTCAAGGTGTACGACGTGCAGGACGGCGTAATTACTGCATCCGAGGTCGTCAGCACCAACGGCAGCGGCCACGCGCACTGCCCGGCGTCCTGACCGACCTGAACGCGGACGTTCTGATCTGCGGCGGCATTGGCTGTGGCTCCCATACCTGCGGCCAGCATTGATTGGCAAGGATACCGCATCACACGTATGTACGCGTGAAACCAGCCATTGAAATTTCCCTACCCAGGGTGTACAATCATGTAAACAGAATGGTAAAGGAGTTTTTTGCATGAACGAGAAGGCACTATACAAATTCTCCTATGGTCTGTTTGTGCTGACATCACAGGCAGACGGACGACACAACGGCTGTATCATCAACACCGCGCAGCAGGTGACCTCCAACCCCACCCGGGTCACCATCGCCGTGAACAAGACCAACTATACCCACGATCTGATCGTGAAAAGCGGCCGGTTTAACCTGTCCGTTCTCAGTGAGGCGGCATCCTTTGATGTTTTCCAGCACTTCGGCTTCCAGTCCGGTCGGGATACGGACAAATTTGCGTCCTTTGACGGTGCAAAGCAAAGCGCCAACGGACTCTACTACATCACAGAAGGCACCAACGGTTACTTCTCCGCCACCGTGGAGCAGATACACGATCTGGGCAGCCACACTCTGTTCATCGCTCAGGTGGACGACATGGACGTGCTCAGCGATGTCCCTTCCGTGACATACACGTATTACCAGCAGAACATCAAGCCCAAGCCTGCGAAGAAGGCCGCGAAGAAGACCGTCTGGCGCTGCAGGATCTGTGGCTATGAATACGAGGGCGAGACCATGCCCGAGGACTTTATCTGCCCACTGTGTAAGCATCCGGCTTCGGATTTTGAAAAGGAGGAAACAAAAACGATGGCAAAATGGAAATGTAAAGTGTGCGGCTATGTGCACGAGGCAGACGAACTGCCCGCCGACTTCACCTGCCCCCTGTGCAAGCAGCCCGCATCCGTGTTCGAAAAGGTGGAGGAGGCCCCTGCCGCTCCCGCCGCTAACCCCTACGCCGGCACTCAGACCGAGAAGAATCTGCACACCGCCTTCTCCGGCGAATCTGAGGCCCGCAACAAGTACACCTTCTTCGCCACCGTTGCTCAGTCCGAGGGTTATGAGCAGATCGCCGCTCTGTTCCTGAAGACCGCCGAGAACGAGCGTGAGCATGCCAAGATGTGGTTCCGCGCGCTGGGCGGCATCGGCGATACCGCCGCTCACCTGCTTGCTGCCGCTGAGGGCGAGCATTATGAGTGGACCGC
>CAZDXX010000253.1:0-1569 GCA_964509595.1 uncultured Oscillospiraceae bacterium | reverse complement strand
GTGTCCCATGGCAGAAGAGAGAATGGAAATTCAACGAGCAATGTGTTCCGAAGTAAAGACAAACCGCACTGTGTACCGCGAGCCGGAAAACCCGGTACGCTGGGCTTACCAGCAGCTGCTGCGCTCTCACGATAAGACCAAGCGCATCTATCCTGTGGATCCTTACGCTGAAGTATACCAGTTCCGGGACAACCTGTATGGAATCTACACGGAAAGTCTGGACGGCATGGGGGATGTCTGGTCCTTCTTGATCATTGGCCCCGAAAAGGCGCTTTTGATCGATACCGGCTTTGGTCTGGGTGACTTAAAGGGACTTTGTAACGAACTGACCGGTGGGATGGAAATCATTCTGGTCAACACCCATGCTCACTTTGATCATGCCTACGGCAATTTCCCCTTTGGCCGTGTCTATTGCAGCGAGTATGAAGTACCCTCCATGATAAGCAAAAACAATCCCCATATCTGGGACTATCTATTCGATGAAAACGGCAAGGGTAATTGGTGTGATTTTGACCGCGCCGATTTGGTCCCCTGGCAAGATTACGAGATTATCGGTGTTCCCGACGGATACATCTTCGATCTGGGCGGCGGCTACGAAGTGGAACTGGTCCACATGGGCGGACACACTCCGGGCCACGCAGGATTTTTGGACAAAGTCAATCGCATCTTCTTCCCCGGTGACGACGCCTGCATTGGCAACGCCTCGATTGGTGGCGGTGGCAGCGATGATCCCTACCGACACATGGCAAGTGTAACCACCCTTCGGAACAATCTGGCCAAGCTGATTGCCCGTCGGGATGAGATGGACAGTCTGTTCCCCAGTCACGGCGTCGTGGACGTAGGCCCAATCATGCTGACCAACATGTTGGAAGCCTGTGACCGTATTCTGGCCGACCCGGAACATCCCAGCGAGATTCGCGAGCGCAACTTCAACGGACAAATTAGAAAGCAGTACTGCCAATACATCTATAATTCCGGATTTATTCTCTATCCATTGGAACAAGTGTAACAACAGCTACCGAAAAGTGCGAAGGAGCCAAACTCCTTCGCACTTTTGATTCTGTGAAATATCATTTTTCGGCCAACGGAAGAAGGATCTTCGCTTTGAACAGATCTCCGTCAATATCCAAACGAAACTGACCGCGCTGTAAATCCACCAGGCTGCGGGCAATGGACAGACCCAAACCGGAGCCTTCTGTGGCTCGGGACTCATCGCCGCGCACAAAGCGTTCTACCAGCTGTTCCGGCGGTACGTTCAGTTCCTGGCGGGAGATGTTTTTCACGGTAATCGTCACATTCCCTTCTCCGGTTACTGCGTCCAGATAAACACGAGTTCCCTCCAGGGCATACTTGGCGCAGTTGTTCAGCAGATTATCCAATACCCGCCAAACATGACGGCCATCAGCGTTGATGTACACCGGTTCCTCCGGCAGTTTGGTCACCAGGAGCAGCCCGGCGTTGGAGAGCTTCTCCTCGTACTCGCCCAATGCCTGACGAATCAGCTGCACCACATCCAAACGTTCCTTGACTACAGTCAGAGCACCGGTAGATGCCTTGGACGCCTCCACC
>CAZDXX010000252.1:0-1577 GCA_964509595.1 uncultured Oscillospiraceae bacterium | reverse complement strand
TCTCGCAAAATCAAAGCAGGTGCGCTCCGGATGCCATTGAACCCCCCAGATAGGACGGGTACGATGCCTTACCGCTTCGATAAATCCATCGTCTGACCATTGAATCGCTTGTAAGCCAACACCAAGCTGATCAACCACTTGATGGTGAGCGCTGTTGACAGGAAATTCTGAACCATAAATTCTCGTGAGTAATGGATCGTCTGTGTGCGACATGTGGACACGGTCAGCGTCAGGGCTGATTTTACTATGATTTGGAATGTCCTGAAGTAGGGTGCCACCAAACACAATGTTAAGGATCTGTACTCCGCGACAAATTCCAAATATCGGTCGTTCCATGGCGAGATAGCGAGCAATAATTCGCATTTCACCGACATCTCGGTCTTGATCAGGTTCATGTGACCCATTAAAATCTTGTCCATATAGCGCAGGACAGACATCGCCGCCGCCCGGAAGCAAAAGTGCATCACATTCTGCTGCTCGAGAATCGTCAGTTGTGACAAGGACATCTGCACCTAATTGATGCAATGCTTTGACGTAATTGGGGAAGTCACTTTCATTTCCGTATATAAAGATAGATTTCATTGTATCACCCTCGATAAAACTAGAGATGACTTCGATCCTGAAGCCAGCTGGGCAAGGATCGCATTTTGATTCCGGAAACAATACCCATTGCCGCAAAAAGTGTTAAAATTGAAGTTCCTCCATAACTAAAGAAGGGCAGAGTCAAGCCAACAACAGGGAACAAATAAAGGCAAACTGCTATGTTGATTGCGGTTTGAATAAGAAGCATAGCTCCATATCCCATTGCGATATATGCAGAAAAATGGCTGCGTGCACCGCGGCTGACCCAGAAACAACGAAGGATGATTAAGCACAAAATAAGCAGTACCAGAACGCAGCCGATCAAGCCAAATTCCTCGCCACAAACTGCAAAAATCTCATCAGTGTGACGAGCAGGAAGGGAAGCCTCAGATTTGCTTTGTGTTTGAACACCCTGGAGATATCCTTGTCCGGTTAATCCTCCGCTTCCGATTGCTAATATTGACCGTGTTTGTTGCCAACCAACTCCTTGTGGGTCATCACGGGTAATCACTTCGGTAAATCTTTTTATGATATAGCCAAAGTTATTCATGAACGCTTCTGATTTTACTGAAAGAACAATCAGTGTTCCGATTCCGGCTATGACCAGTGTGCCTCCAAGCGCAAACCAACGCATTTTTACTCCGGCGGAAAAAGCCATAATAACAAAAATAAAGAGATATACGAGCACCATGCCAAAGTCTTCAGATGTCACTGCTATCAATGCTGCCATAAACAATGTATGGGCCGTCAAGCGAAAAATCGAACTGCCGCGACTGATACCCTCTTCGCGATAATTCGAGCACTGTAATGCCAAAATTAAAACAAAAAAGAGTTTTGCAACCTCGGCAGGTTGGATCGTGACAGGAAGAAAAGGGAACTGGAGCCAACTGTTATTTCCGGTTTGCTCTTTTCCGATGCCCCAGGGAGTGAGCAGCAGAAGGATAAAAACTACGTTGAACAAAAACATCCATTTCCAGGATTTTTCAACGAAAAGC
>CAZDXX010000251.1:0-1595 GCA_964509595.1 uncultured Oscillospiraceae bacterium | reverse complement strand
GTCAAGACCGCTATTATCGGCGGCGGTTTCGAGTATGACGGCAAGGAACTGGCTCCCTTTGATGTGGCTGCTGCAACCGCATTTTTCGAAGAACTGAAGGCACAGGGGGTTAAGTCCGTTGCGATCTCCTGCGTATTCTCCACCGTCCGCAATGACCACGAGCTGGAAGCAGCCAAGCTGTGTAAGGAAATCATGGGCGAGGACGTTCATGTGTCTATTTCCAGTGAAATTGGTTCCATGGGTCTCATCGAGCGTGAAAACGCCACCATTCTGAACGCCGCCCTGTACAAGGTCGCACAGTCCTTCACCGAAGGCTTTGCGCAGTCTCTGGCAGATGAGGGCGTTACCAATGCACAGGTTTACCTGTCTCAGAATGACGGTACCTTGATGACCATGGAGTATGCCCGCCGCTACCCCATTCTGACCATCGCCTGCGGTCCTACCAACTCCATCCGCGGCGCCAGTTATCTGAGCCAACTCAAAAACGCTGTTGTGATCGACGTAGGCGGCACGACCACCGACCTGGGCGTCATCCAGAATGGGTTCCCCAGAGAGTCCGGCGTTGCCGTTACCATTGGCGGTGTACGCACCAACTTCCGTATGCCTGACGTGGTCTCCATTGGTCTGGGTGGCGGCTCCATCGTTCGCCAGAGAGAAGATGGTACCGTAACTGTCGGCCCCGACTCTGTGGGCTTTCAGATTACCGAGAAGGCGCTGTGCTTTGGCGGCGATGTCTGTACCGCAACCGATATCGCAGTTCGCCTGGGCATGACCGAACTGGGGGACCAGACGCTGGTCGCCGGTATCGACGAAGCGTTTGCCAAGAAGGCCATGGATGCGATCCGCGCCCTGTGCGAGGACTCCATCGATGCCATGAAGGTGTCTTCCGATGACGTGGACGTTATTCTGGTGGGCGGCGGCTCCATCGTCCTGCCTGAGGATCTGGCCGGCGCCAAGAGCGTTACCAAGCATGAGCACGGCGGCGTTGCCAACGCCATCGGCTCGGCTATTTCCAAGGTCAGCGGTACCTATGAACAGCTGATCGACTACAATGAGATTCCCCGTGATGCAGCTCTTGCAAAGGCTCGCGCCGATGCCATTGAGCTGGCCGTGGCAGCCGGTGCTATTCGTGAGACTGTCGAGATCATTGATGCCGAGGATGTTCCCCTGCAGTATTATCCCGGCAATACCGCACGCGTGAAAATCAAGGCCGCCGGCGACTTGGCATAACATATCAAAGCCTGACGATATCGTGGAAGCCGTAATGGGTATCCCATTACGGCTTCCTCAACCCGTCGACAAAGTCTTCGACTTTGCCGACGAAAGGATTGCACCCCGCCGCAGCGCACATTTCGTCCGCTCACAGCGGACAAAATGCACGTTTGCGGGGCGAGAAGTGTTTTCCGCCACGCACATGTCGCGTCAGAAAACGATTTAATTTCTTTCGCGCCTGCGGGCGCGAACTCTGCGAGGCTTTTGTCAACAGTCTGAGACACGACGCAAGTCGTGTCTTTTTTGTTTTTCATAGAAGAATTTTTGTATTTGTAACCGTTTTTTAATCAATGTTACCGCTTTGCGATGATTTTTTCCGGAAA
>CAZDXX010000250.1:0-1596 GCA_964509595.1 uncultured Oscillospiraceae bacterium | reverse complement strand
GCCTGAAGGCGAAGCAGTATGTGGAAGCTGGCAAGCTGGTGCCCGATGATATTATCATTGATGTCATTACCGAGCGTTTGAAAGAGAGCGATTGTGCCAACGGATACATTCTGGACGGCGTGCCCCGCACCATCGCCCAAGCGGAAGCTATGGATGCTGCCGGCATCTACTTCGATGCCGTGCTCTCTTTCGAAATCGACGATGCGATTATTATTGAGCGTATGAGTGGCCGTCGTGCCTGTACCAACTGCGGAGCCACCTATCATGTGCACAATGCTCCTCCTAAGCGTGAGGGCAAGTGCGATAAGTGCGGTGCCGATTTGGTCCAGCGTGAAGATGATAAAGCGGAAACGGTTCAGCGCCGTTTGAGGATTTATCACGAAAAGACGGCTCCTCTGGAGGCGTATTACGCCAAGAAGGGCAACCTGAAGACGGTGGTCAATCAGCCGACTATCGAAGCTACCACGAAACTGGTCTTCGAGATATTGGGGATTTGATGGTATGGAGATGATTTCTCTAAAATCTCCGAGGGAGATTGAACAAATGCGCCGCGCCGGGCGGATTACCGCGGCGGCCCGTGCTTTAGCGGGAAAATTGGTAAAACCCGGCGTCACAACCCTTGAAATAGACCACGCAGTGCGCAAGTTTATCGAGTCACAAGGAGCTACGCCCTCGTTTCTGGGCTACTCGGGTTATCCCGGCTCCGCTTGTATCTCAGTTAACGATGAAGTCATCCACGGTATTCCGGGTCACCGGAAGCTGAAAGAAGGTGACATCGTCAGCGTGGATGTGGGAGCTTTCTTTGAAGGTTTCCATGGTGATTGCGCCGCGACCTTTCCCTGCGGAGAGGTCAGTCCAGAGGCCCTGCGCTTGATTCAAGTCACTCGTCAGAGCTTCTTTGAGGGCATTCAGTTCGCCCGTGTGGGCAACCGCGTGTCCGACATTTCCCGCGGTGTACAACAATATGCCGAGGCTAACGGATGTTCTTTGGTACGCGATTATGTGGGCCATGGAGTGGGGCGTAAGCTCCATGAAGCTCCCGAAGTTCCCAATTTTGTGTCCGAAGTGCGTCGGCCGAGCCCTCGTCTGCAAGCTGGTATGACCTTGGCTGTTGAGCCTATGGTCAATCAGGGCACTTGGGAAGTGAAGGTGCTGCAGGATGGTTGGACGGTGAAAACCGCCGACGGAAAACTTGCGGCCCACTACGAAAACACCATTCTCATCACCGACGGCGAGCCCGAGATCCTCACTATCTGCGAGGAAGAGTCCCCATGGATATAAGGCGAGGAGATGTGGTTCGTTCCCTGGCAGGGCATGATAAGAATTCACTGTTCTGTGTCGTAGACATTGACGGCGACTTCCTTCTGCTGGCCAATGGGAAAGAGCGTAAGCTCAATGCTCCGAAACGGAAACGTGTAAAGCACACGCAACGTGCGGGAACGTCTGACCACCCGGTGTTCCAACGTCTGCGGACGGGAGAACCGGTGGGAGACAACGAAGTGCGGAAAGCGCTGGCCGCTTTCCGAGATGAGCGAAATCTACAACAGTCAAGGAGGGAATGACGCTTTGGCAAAGGACGATATGATCGAGTTGGAG
>CAZDXX010000249.1:0-1648 GCA_964509595.1 uncultured Oscillospiraceae bacterium | reverse complement strand
CTGCTTGATATAAGCATCAATGGCAGACACGAAGGCGGAGCGCATGGCCTTTTCGGGGCTGCCGCCATGTTCCAGCCAGGAGGAGTTGTGGTAGTGCTCGATGATCTGCACGGTGTTGGAGAAACAGAAGGAAACACTGAGTTTGACCTTATATTCGGGCTTGTCTTCACGGTCCTTGCCGCGGCGTTCCGTCTGCCAGAATACCGGCTGGGTCAGGGAACCTTCACCGGCCAGTTCGGAGACATAGTCCACAATACCGTTTTCATACTTGTACTCAAAGGTTTCAAACTTGTTAGGAGTAGTCTCGTTGCGCAGCTTAAAGGTGACGCCGGCGTTGACCACAGCCTGGCGCTTCATCACATCCTGATAATACTCCAGAGGAATATCGATGTCGGTAAACACTTCCAGATCGGGCTTCCAGCGGAATGTAGAGCCGGTCTTCTTGCCTCGATCGGTGGGTTCCTTCTGTAGCCCGCCGATATTTTCGCCCTTTTCGAAGTGAAGGGTATACTTGAAGCCGTCGCGACGAATGGTGGCATCAAAATATTCTGAGGCATACTGGGTGGCACAGGAGCCCAGGCCGTTCAGACCCAGAGAATACTCGTAGTTTTCGCCCTGGTCATTGCCGTACTTGCCGCCGGCGTACAGCTCGCAGAAGACCAGTTCCCAGTTGTACTTTTCTTCTTTTTCGTTCCAGTCCACGGGACAGCCGCGGCCCTGATCCTCCACCTCAATGGACTTGTCCAGATAGCGGGTAACGGTGATCAGACTGCCGTGACCTTCTCTGGCCTCATCAATGGCGTTGGACAGGATTTCAAAGACTGCGTGTTCGCAGCCTTCCAGTGCATCAGATCCAAAGATGACACCGGGACGTTTGCGGACACGGTCAGCGCCCTTCAGGGCGGAAATGGACTCGTTGCCGTAGGTTTTCTTTGGCATGGTCGTTCCTCACATTCTTAAGGCCAAACGCAGATGTTTCAAGCCTTGTGCATACTAAATCACTTTATTTTATCCTATTTCCTTTCGGCCTGTCAAGGCGAAGCAAGGAAAGGTATGGAATCAGGAATAATTGTCCAAACTATCCATAAGATGGTTCCAGAGGTAAGTGTGTTTCATCCAGGGAAGGAGGGAGTGAATTGGCACAGTCTGCCAGAACATCTTTGCTTCGGAGAAAGGATTCTCCTGAACAGCAAGAGCGTCAGGAACTTTTAGAGGGATTGGATCGGACCAAGATGTTGATCGATCAGGCGTACTGCTGCTTTAATCGGGAAAGCGATCCGGATCTGATTGAATCCTATGTGTTTGAGATTAACGCACTGCAGAGCCGGTATTCCTATTTGTTGAAGCGGGTACGGGAGATCGAGCGTGGGTCAGCGCTGCCCCCGGTGGAGGTCTGAGATGTCGGCGTGGAATTGGGTGCTTCTTGCAGTGATTGTGCTGGCGGCTCTGATCCTGTTGCGCCGACCCCTGCGTGCTTTGCTGCGCTTGCTGGGGCGCATGATGGCAGGCTTGGTCGGCCTGTTTGCTTTCAGTCAAGTGGGTGGACTGATCGGTGTGACATTAGGTGTTAATTTGATCAACGCGTTGGTAGTGGCCCTGTTGGGTATGCCCGGGTTTGGTCTTCTGCTGATGGTCAATTGGGTGTTGC
>CAZDXX010000248.1:0-1657 GCA_964509595.1 uncultured Oscillospiraceae bacterium | reverse complement strand
AACCAGGATCTGCTGTTCTATGAGCGTCAGTTGGAGATTGTAACTGAGCTGGAAAAAATGGAACTCTAATAAACGCTGTAATGAGACCTCAGGGCGTACTGCCCCGAGGTCTCATTTTGCCCATAAAAGCACCCCGTTGCCATTTGGCAACGGGGTACAAACATAGAACAACACTATACGCTTTTATACGATGGAAGCGTGTTCCTCTTCCTTGATGTTGTGCTTTTCCACATAGCCGGTCAGGAACAGGGTCAGAGCGCCATCGCTGGTGACGTTGCAGGCGGTGCCAAAGCTGTCCTGCAGAGCGAAGATGGCCAGCATCAGAGCGGCGCCATCGTTGCCAAGATTCAGAACACCGGTAATCAGACCCAGGGAAGCCATGACGGTACCGCCGGGGACGCCGGGGGCGCCGATGGCGAAGATGCCCAGCAGCAGGCAGAACAGGATCATAGTGCCGACAGAGGGAAGTTTGCCGTACAGAACCAGGCTAACTGCCATGACAAAGAAGGTCTCGGTCAGGACGGAACCGCACAGATGGATGTTGGCAAACAGGGGGGTGCCGAACTCCACCATATCCTTGCGCAGAACGCTGCTTTTGTCAGCGCAGCGCAGGGCCACAGACAGGGTGGCGGCGGAAGACATAGTGCCCACAGCGGTCAGGTATGCAGGGCCGTAGTGCTTAACGACTTCCAGAGGGTTCTTCTTGGAGTAGGCACCGGCGATCACATACAGCAGAGCCATCCAGATGAAGTGACCGATCAGGACGATGATAATAATCTGGATGAAGGCGGGCAGCTGGCGGGTGATCATGCCTTCATAGGCCAGGTTGCAGAAGGTGGTGCCGATGTAGAAGGGCAGAATGGGAATCACGATTTTAGTGACGATTTTCAGAACGATGTTCTGGAACTCAGCCAGCAGATTGGCCCAGGTTCGGGAGCCGGTCCAGGTGACGGCCAGGCCCAGCAGGATGGACAGAACCAGAGCGCTCATGACGCCCATGACCTGGGGGATGTCCAGCTGGAATACCACTTCAGGCAGTTCACGCAGACCCTCCACGTTGGAATCGATGGCCAGGTGGGGGATCAGGGCATAACCGGCGCCCATGGACATAAATGCTGCACCGATGGAAGAGATATAGGCGATGGCAACGGCCACACCCAACAGGCGGGATGCGTTTTTGCCCAATTTCACGATAGACGGTGCAATAAAACCGATGACGATCAGGGGGACGCAGAAGGTGATGACCTGACCCATGATGTACTGCAGGGATACAATGACCTTCATGATACCTTCATTGAAAATCAGACCGCAGATGATGCCGATTACGATGCCAAGCAGCAGACGGAATGGCAGACTTTTGAATATTTTTCTCATAATTTCCTCTCCTTTAATTGTCTGTTGTCCGGAACAGGCAACGGACAAGAGCACACTGCGTAATGAGTGTTATCACTTATAATATCCTACGAAAGCAAAAAAGTCAATTTTTCTCTTGAGTTTTGTACAATTTCTGAATAAAAGGGCAAGAAGAAACTCCTTTGGTGTGGTAAAGAACAGCACATTGTGTTAGAATGGATTTAACGTGAAGAAAAGGCGGTGAACACTCCGTGTGTACTTGGCGAGATAACTTCTCGGTGCAGTTCTAAAACTGGCAGCAAGC
>CAZDXX010000247.1:0-1677 GCA_964509595.1 uncultured Oscillospiraceae bacterium | reverse complement strand
GATCCCTGGTTGAACACAAGAATATCCCCATCCCCGTAGGCCACTACGATAAAGGGACTTTTCTTCATGTAAACTCTCAGCTCATAAGTACCGTACGCATCATTTTCATAGGTGCCGCACATGGTATTTCCACTTTCCTCCGCATCCACGGCGGTACCGAAATCCAGCTCGTCCACAAGCTGAACGTCCGTGATGTCCTCCAGCGGAATGAAAATAGTCTCCCCATAGGACCCCATCACGCCCAGCTTTTCAACATCCACCTGAGAAGTTACAGAGCCCTGCCGTCCACTCAGGGACAACACGGTTCCAATGATAAACAGAAGGATCACAAAGCCAAGCGTATATTTCCGGTTCTTTTTGTAAGAATTCCCGGAAGCGTACTCAGAAGAATTCATAGATGCCTCTCTTTCCCGACACGGACGCGCAGACTTCTTCCAAGCGTCGGACGGATCATAATATTCTTATTTTATCATAACTGAGCCTTCAGTAAAATGCAAGTTCCCATTCACCGAAATCTTCTCACCCGTACCTCCATGCAAGCAACGTGCAAACGATTCATACAGACGGCTTCAAGTCCGCCCAAAACACCCACTGCATATTCACTTGCGTTGTCACAAATCCGATATTTGCGAAATGCTTACGATGCATTTTTCTGAACGTCACAAGCCCACGAATCCTGATGTTTTCTGGACAAAGGGCCAAAGCTGTGTTAGGTTATCTACAAACTTAACATAAAGGAGAAATCAGCATGGACGAACATGTACTGCATTCCAAAAAGTTGGCAGAAGACACCTGGGCCATCTACATCGGCAACACGACCGCCTATCTGATCGCAGGTGATAACGAGGGCATGATGATCGACTCCGGCGACACTCCCTGCGCTCTGCGCGAGTACTGCGAGGAGCTTTGCGGCAAACCTGTCCGTAAGGTGGCCAACACCCACGGTCACTTTGATCACACCGGCGGCAACGGCTATTTCGAAGTGGCCTATATGGGCAAGCTGGCCGCCGAGATCGCCCGTGTCCCCAACGGAAAACAGGACGCCTCCCTGTTCCCCGTGGACGATTATGAGATCGTGATCGTGGATGACGGTTTCAAAATCGACCTGGGCAACCGCGAGATCGAAACCTTTATGCTGGACGGCCACTCCCCCGACAGCACCGCTTATCTGGACAAGAAGATGCGCCTTCTGTTCGTGGGCGACAATGTGGGCAAGGCTCCCCTGCTGTATAAGTGCGAAAGCCCCCAGCCCAGCGTTCTGCGCTACGCCATCAATATGGCCAAGCTCATGGCCCGCCGCGAGGAGTATGACTGGGTGCTGCGCGGCCACGAGGACTTTATGCACGACGCCGACATTATCAACCACAACCTGATCTGCGCCCTGCGCGCCGCCGAGCTGGACTGTGATGAAGAACCTCCCCGTCCCAAGCGTCCGGGCGGCGGCCCCAAGATGGGTCCTGCCAACCCCGAGGATAAGGGCTACGTGGCTTACAAGGACACCAGCCTTTCCTTCGACAAACGCTATGCCAAGGATCTGACCCGCTACAACATCGTCAAGGGCACCTGATTCGAGTCCATATAATATGTAAAAATGGGACGTGCCGCGGCACGTCCCATTTTTGTTCTCACATATTCTGCTTCAGTCGTTTGCGTGAGCCTCCAGCCAGCGCATGGCCA
>CAZDXX010000246.1:0-1681 GCA_964509595.1 uncultured Oscillospiraceae bacterium | reverse complement strand
AAATTCCGGGCATAAAATGCAACCCCGAAATCCAGAAACGATTTCGGGGTTTTGTAATCGAATTTTGGGCAATTCGCCTTGTGCCGCAACTTTGCAGCGACAGGAGTTGTTTGCGAAGCGCGGAAAAGGACGTTATACTGTAACGTGAAAAAAGTTGTAGTTTTTGTCTGTTGTTTGCAATTACATAAGTGAAGGAGGCGATGAGAAATGCTGGATGATGAAGAAATCATCGAGTTGTTCTTTGCACGGTCGGAGTCGGCCATTCGCGAATTGGACATCAAATACGGAAGGATGTGCCATACGGTCTCATACAACATACTGAATGACCGGCAGGATGCTGAGGAGTGTGTCAACGATGCCTACCTTGGCACATGGAACGCCATTCCACCCCAACGGCCAAATCCTTTGCTGGCTTTTGTCTGCGTGCTGGTGCGCCGATACTCCATTATGCGCTATCGCGCAAACACGGCATTGAAACGCAACAGCACGTATGATGTTGCGGTAAGTGAACTGGAACACTGTCTGAGAAGTTCCGATGATGTGGAAAAAGAAGTGGAGATGAAAGAACTGGCCCATGTGATTGAGGAGTTTCTTGATACACTGAGCCCCAAAAACCGCATTGTTTTCATGAGCCGGTATTGGTTCACGGACAGCTATGAAAGAATCGCTGCGCGTACGGGACTGAGCGAAAAGAATGTGTCGGTCCGGCTTGTCCGTATCCGCAAGCAACTGCGGGAATATCTCGCCAAGAAGGAGGTCTTGATATGAACGCACAGGTTTTTATGGAGGCCATGGGGCAGGTGGATGCCAGATACGTGGAGGAAGTTCTTTATGTGAAATTGCCCCATTATAAAAGAGTTTACATTACGGTGGTGGCATTTATTGTGGTGATTGCGGCTGTGGTGGCCCTTTGCATCGGTTCCATAGCCAGAAGCCCGGAGGTCACGGAACACATTCAAGTTTCAAGGCTGACGGAATATTTGGGGAAAAACTACAGTTTTAATCTCACTGCCGAAGTGGGCGACGAAACCTACGAGTTAAAAAAGAACACAACATTTGCAGCTGTGCTTTCCCCCGATTCGTGGGTCGAAACAGAAGAAAAAACAGAATTGGAAGATCCTCTGCTTATTTTGAATTTTGGTTCGGCCATCCATTACACCTTTTATCCTGACGGGTATGTCTACGCTTTGTACAGCGGAGAACTCCGATCGTCTTATGTTCCGATAAAGAAGGATACCCAGTACCAAGCGCCGGCTGAACTGCCTGAGAAATTGCTGGAGTATATCCTGCAAAACGGAACGAAACCGGTGGAAGAGGACGACCCCGGCCCGACCCTGACTGTGGAGGAGTGTATGGAGCGGGTGTTGCCTTTGCTTGATGCCGAGTTCATTGAGTCGGTTGAGGTTCTTTCTCAGGAGTTGATCACTTGGGCGCAGTACACTGAAAAATACGAGGAGATCTCCTCGTACGAGGATCCGGAAAAGCTGGTCTGGGTCCTTACGGTTCGCGACTCGGACCGACTTGGAAATACAACAACCAAACTGGTTGTCGCTGATGCGGCGGTGGGGTTCCCGTTGGAGATTCAAGACGTGGAAGAATAATCTATGTGATAGAAGAAAAGTAAAACGCGGTCTGCCATTTTGCCGGCAGACCGCTGTTGATTATTTATTGGGATTCTGCA
>CAZDXX010000245.1:0-1690 GCA_964509595.1 uncultured Oscillospiraceae bacterium | reverse complement strand
TGATCTTGGCGAGAATTACATAGAGCACAAGGGAAACCACAATGCCGTTTACGGGGCCAACAAAGAAGGGAATGTTCAGGAAAGGCATAGCAGCAACCAGCGCGGGGAAGTTTGCAAAGGTACCGCCGGTGATGCAGGCAACCAGCGCGCCAACAACGAAGGAGATCAGACCTGTGGCGGAAAGATTGCCGCCAAGCCTGAAGTTTTCACGCTTGCCCTTACAGATGATCCAATAATGGGCGATCACCACACCTGCCAGAGGCGGGATCAAACCGGACATCAGTGACAGGAAGCCCTGGAAAGCATTCAGCAGGCCAAAGGCAGCCAGCAGAGTGCCGATGGCGCCGGCAATACCCGTGGTGATAGTGAACTTGCTCTCATCAAAGCCAAGCAGGTTGCTCAGCGCAAGACCGCCGGAGTAAGCGTTGGTGACATTGGTTGTCCAGGTTGCCAGAACCAGAGCGATCAGACCGATCACAGGAACACCCAGATTTGCCAGAATAGCGGAAATATCATACTGGCCGGTAACAATGCTCATAATAGCGCCGGTGAGCAGCATAAACAGACCGGCGGGGATAACGCCAACAATGGAGGACTTGACAACGTCGGCGCGGCTCTTGGCATAGCGGCAATAGTCAGCGGAAATGACACCGCCCAAAGCAAAGGATGCAACGGTCATGGAAATACCAAATACCAGGCCGGCAGACTGCACAGGAGCGTAATTGGCGATGGCAGCACCACCATCGTTCCGAACGATACCGGCGATGATACCATAGAGGCAGACAATTACCAGCAGAGGAACGGCGATGTAGTTCAACCACTTCAATCCTTTGAAGCCTGCACATGCGGTGACCAGCATGATGACGCCCCAGACGATGGTACAAATGACGACCATCACGTTGCTGGGAGCGTCCTGACCCATTATGTTAGCGATCATAGACGCGAATGCGCTGCCGCAGGTGGCGGACTGAATGCCGAACCAGCCAATACAGGCAATTGCAAGTATCGTGCTGATTATGTATCGTGCTCCCTGCTTGCCCAAGGCACCTTCCGCCATAACCGAAACAGGAAGGCCGGTGTCACATGCCTGCATGCCAATAAAAATCATGTAGGCGCAAATCAGACCGTAGCCGATGAGGATAGACAGAACAATTTCCAGAATGGACAGACCGCCGGAAGTGAAGACGCCGCCAATCATCAGACAGGGGACACAAATCATACCGCCCGCCCAAACCATAGCGATAGAGGTCCAGCTTTGACGCTGTTCAGCTTTGATTTCGAAACCGGAATTTTGATTTCCCATAAGTAAACCTTCTCTCTTTTCGGAATATGGCATATTATAGTCGCTTTAACGCAGCAAAGTAAATGGCTCATAAGCCGAAAATGGAAGCTCTGCTTTTGTTCTTTTGGACAAAGCAAAAGGAGCGAAGGGAAAAGTGAATCCCATTCGCTCCCAATCATTTATTCAATTTCTTCCAACAAGCGATTTAAGACGACAGCCCGATACAGATAAAACTTTTCCGGTTCTTTGTCTACATGGTGTCCAAAGCATGCGCCTATGCGCCCCAAACGGTATTTTATCGTGTTTTTATGCAGAAACAGTCTCTCTGCGCAGCGGGTTACGCTGCTGTCTGTATCAAGAAGGTATACACTCAGGGTGTTCAGCAATTCTGCTCCTTCACTGAAATTG
>CAZDXX010000244.1:0-1695 GCA_964509595.1 uncultured Oscillospiraceae bacterium | reverse complement strand
GGATCATCCTTGTGGCGCTGGTGGCCTGCATCGTGGCGGCGGTGTGTTTTCTGACTGACCCATTGGCACCCACATTCCGTGATGTGAAAAATCAGAATGGCTATGGTATCACGGCAATGGTTACGAACCGGCATGTGCGGATCAATGTTCCCAAAGAGGAGTTGCCCGACGACATTTATACGCAAAAGGGACATGAGTTTGAGTTGGGCGAAGTGGTAGTATATGAAAAGGAAACCACGGCCATCAACTTGGTTCATGTGGGGTATGAAGATGAGTCGGAAGAGTATCTCAGCTTTGTGTTTGGCATGTCCTATGATATTCCGGATTCCGGTGTGATCACAACGCTGTCCACGCCCAACATTCAGAACGGTGAAACAGTTTCTGATACAGAGGGAATGAAGCTTGTGACCCCGACAGTAGAGAGCTGGACCAATGTGTACGAGGATGCAGCCTATTTCCGCGGTACCAACTGGGACGAGCAGTTTGTGGTAAATATCAAGAGCAATGTCTGCCGAGATGCGGGGACAGAGCTTATTTTCCAAGTAATCGGCTTCACCGATATCTATTATGAAAAGGGCCCCGCCAATCACGAGGACGACATCCCAATTGACCAAGGCGGCTATATCGGCAGCGGGCCTTTTGGTGTGCAATTTAGTGACCGAGTTGACAACTTGGAATCCACTGCCGGCAGTGAGCCAATTAGCGTTGCCGTAGATTCCGACAAAATCGATGCATCCAATCCGGCGCTGGAAGACGCGGTGCACTACGTGGGAGAACGGATGGCGGCATTTAACAAAGGTTGGGAAACCATTGCGCCCGGGAACAGCACAACCAGAGGCAAGGTCACAGCCCTTGAGTCCGTCGCGTCGGTCGCCATGGAAAACATCCGTCTGGATCTGTACCGCATAGAGTACCGGCTGCTATTGGACGGTAACGTAGATGCCGTTCTTGTCGGAGGTATGAGCCATGAGGAAATTGACGGGGAAGTCTGGCTGACCGAATGGGAGAGCTCCGGACAGCCGTACATCCTTCATTTCAGCGAAATAACGGAAGATGGGCAAATCGAGTGGAAGACCATCTGCATGACTGCGACAGAAGAAATCGGCATGATTTATGCCGAGAACAAAGAAATGGAAACGCAGTTCGGTCTGGACAAGTACACCATCGCAATCCAAATACTGTATGAGAGGTATCTGGAAGAGAATGCTGTTAATACGGAGGTCGACTACAGTATTCTCAACGGAAACACAGAATTCTCCAACCAGCCGCTGGAAATCACGGAAGACCCCATGACCTATCAGGAGCGGCTGGACTGGGTGAAGTCCGGCGTAGTTTACACCGAAACATTGGAAAACGGTGGGGAAACTTCCTCGGTGTCCCTTGGTCAGTGGCAGGAAGGGGATGGCTGCCTGGCCTATGTGTGGCAGCCCTACGGCTCTCCCCATCCCGGTGTATGCTTCCTGACGATTCGTTTTGCGGACGGTACGCAGGCCAGACTGCCTTTGCCGAACGAGCAGACCAATCGAACCGCGAAGCCGACTTCTATGGACTTTCAGGACGGCAAATTTATTTACGAAGTTCAGGTTGACAGCGAAGGTATTTCGAAAAGAACATATCACTACGAGCTGAATTTGACGAACAAGACCTTGTCCCTGTCGCTTGGACAGACGGAGAGTGCGGCAAATTCAACAGTTG
>CAZDXX010000243.1:0-1703 GCA_964509595.1 uncultured Oscillospiraceae bacterium | reverse complement strand
CTTGCATCCAAAGGATGCCGCTTGTGTCCTCTGTAACGGGAGGGCCCGGTCTGCTTGTTTCGCAGACAGCTCGGGAGTGGTACAGCCGCCGCCTTTGCGCAGGACACTTCCACCAACTATGCCCCTCTCTGTGCGCCGCTTTACGGTTTCTTCTCCGTCAACGCCAAATTAACAGGGGTAGTTTATCACCGAGGTCTTGAATTGTCAAGGGGTGCGGGGGTCAATAACCCCAATCTTTTAATTGCCAGCCGCCGTTGTTGCGGATGAGAATCCAGTTCCAGTTTCCGTAGGTGCGGTTTGGGGTAAAAACGGGGTTTTTGCTGTTCGGCTTCACATAGAAATTGGACAGCAGAACAATGGCTTCTGTTGCTTCGTACTGTGCAGCCCAGTCGGCGGCCTGTTTGAGGGAAACCTCTTCGTCGTACCAAAGATCAAGCAACGTGCAGCCTTCGAATCCGGTGGAAAATTGGGTCTTGACCAAGTTCATGGCGCTTTGAATCTCGTTTTCGGAGTAAATGGTCGATGGTCCGATAGTCTCGTTGACGTCGGAGACTTTTCCACACCCGGCAAGAATGATAAGCAGAAGAAGAGCGATTGCAAGCACTGATTTTTTCATCTGGGGCACCTCTTACGAATCGGCTCTTGTAAATTCTGCGTATCCGGAGCCTGTTTTAATCGACAGCGTATCACCTTTTATGTGATATACGACGCCCCAACTGGTTTCAGAGCCGTCCACGATCAGCGTCAGTGTGTCCCCGTCGGCGGATACACGATAGGTGGTAAATTCGACAGGTTTCGAATCAACGATTACAACGGCAGTGCCGTCATCACGAAAAGTCCACTGCTGTGCGAATTCAAAGGGGGTTTCACTGCCGAGCATATCCAAATCGCCGTTTCCGACCCAGGTGCCGACAATTTCCTGTTGATGATTTCCGCAGGCGCAAAGGGAACAGACAAGGGCAAATGTCAAAGTGAAAATTACCAAGATTTGTTGGAACTTTTTCATTTCACGACCTCCCGAATGACAGATTTTGGTTTGTGAGTTAAGAATATCATAAAAATTCAGTAAAGTTCTTAAAATTAAATAAAAATTGCAAAAGCAGAGAAAAGCCGTATAATAAGGGAAGTTGAACTATAGGATGAGGTGCATCATGGAACTGGTCGTAAAGAAATTCGGGGAATTGAATATCCATGAACTGTACGAAATTCTGCGAGTGCGGCAGGATGTGTTCGTAGTGGAACAGGAGTGTGCCTACCCGGACATCGACGGGGTGGATCAGGACGCGGTACATGCCTTTTTGTGTGATGAAACAGGGATCAAAGCCTACCTGCGGGTTTTCTCCAAAGATGAAAATACCGCCCAGATTGGGCGGATGCTGACCACACAGAGAAACAGTGGGTTTGGCGGAGACCTGTTAAAAGAAGGTATCCAAATTGCAAAAAATATATTGAACAAAGAGGCTATCTGCATCGAAGCCCAGACCTACGCCATCGGGTTTTATGCCAGAGAGGGATTTCGGGTCGTTTCGGAAGAGTTTTTGGAAGACGGCATCCCCCATGTGAAGATGATATTGGAGTTTTGACATGATCATGATTGAAGAACTGAAACTTGAATATATGGAACAAGTGCAGGCGCTGCAGTGGAGCCTGGCCCCCTTCGGGCGAGAGAAGGAAGAAGCAACGCAGGTTCTCCAAACAATGCT
>CAZDXX010000242.1:0-1743 GCA_964509595.1 uncultured Oscillospiraceae bacterium | reverse complement strand
CCAAGCGCGGCTTCAACAATATCTTCGCTAAGCCCCTGGAGGCAATTAACGTTGCTTCTTTGAACAAGTTTGAGGACGGCGCCACCGTCAATGTCTGCGATCTGCTGGAAAAGGGTATCCTTTCCAAGTGCGAGTACGGCGTGAAGGTCCTGGGTAACGGTGAGCTGACTAAGAAGCTGACTGTCCGTGCCTCTGCTTTCTCCGCCTCCGCCAAGGAAAAGATTGAAAAGGCAGGCGGAAAGGCTGAGGTGGTCTAAGTGATTCAGACCGTTCGCAACGCATGGAAGATCCCCGAACTGAGAAACAAGATGCTGTTTGTCATCTTTGCTCTGCTTATCTTCCGTTTGGGTTCCGCGATCCCTGTTCCTTTCATCAATAGCGATTTGCTGTCTAGCCAGCTGTCTAGCGCATCCGGCACGATTTTTGGCCTGATCAATGTTATGAGCGGTGACGCTTTTGCACAGGCTACCGTGTTCGCATTGTCCATTCAGCCCTATATCAACAGTTCGATTATTATTCAGCTGCTGACCGTGGCCATCCCTGCTCTCGAGCGTATGGCCAAGGAGGGCGGCGAGGAAGGCCGCAAGAAGATTGCTGCCATCACTCGTTACGCTACCGTTATCATTGCTCTGATTCAGGCCTTCGGTTACTACACCCTGATCAAGAGCTATGGCCTGATTACTGTGCCCGATGGCTACGGTGTTTGGGGTGCGATTGTTATCATCGCTTCCTTTACTGCCGGTTCCGCCTTCCTGATGTGGCTGGGTGAGCAGATTACTGAGTTCGGTATCGGCAACGGTATTTCTATTATTCTGTTCGCAGGTATTGTTTCCCGCGTTCCTTCCGGTGTTCTCACCCTGTGGAACGGCGCCAAGGCTGCTCTGGGTAAGACTGTGTCTGCCCAGTACTCCGCCATCCCCGTTTGGGCAATTCCCCTGCTGCTCATCGGTATGCTGGCTATCGTGGTGCTGATTGTGTTTGTGTCTGATGCAGAACGCCGCATCCCCGTCCAGTACGCTAAGCGCGTGGTGGGTCGTAAGATGTATGGCGGTCAATCCAGCCACATCCCCATGAAGGTAAACATGTCCGGCGTCATGCCCATCATTTTCGCACAGTCCATCGCCTCTCTGCCCGCCACCATCGGTATGTTTGTTGGCTGGACCACGGAGAGCACAGGTTTTGGCGGTGCTTTGATGCGTGTGTTTGACTCCACTCGACTGCTTTACTGCATCATCTATTTCCTGCTGATCCTCGGCTTTAGCTATTTCTATTCCACCATCCAGTTTAATCCCATTGAAGTGGCCAACAACCTGAAGAAGAACGGCGGCTTTGTGCCTGGCTTCCGTCCCGGCAAGCCCACCGCTGACTTCATCACCAAGGTCTTGGGTAAGATTACTCTGTTTGGTGCTCTGTATCTGGCTATCATCGCCATCGCTCCCATCATTGTAACCAACCTGGTGGGTGTATCCAATCTGGCAATTGGCGGTACCTCTGTCATCATCGTTGTCGGTGTTGCTCTGGAAACTGTCAAGCAGTTGGAAGCTCAGATGCTTATGCGCCATTATAAGGGTTTTCTTGAGTAACTAGAGGTGAGTTGAATGAAGCTGATCCTTTTAGGTGCCCCCGGCGCCGGAAAGGGCACTCAGGCTGAGTTCATCAGTCAGCGCCTGAACATTCCTACCATTTCCACCGGCAACATTCTGCGTGCCGCCATGAAAGAGGGTACTCCTCTGGGCCATAAGG
>CAZDXX010000241.1:0-1751 GCA_964509595.1 uncultured Oscillospiraceae bacterium | reverse complement strand
CGAGGGATGAGAATGTCGGCGGCATCAATATCGTAAAATTCAATTGCGCTGCGCAGCAGTTCCCCTTCGTTGGCGTTGATACCGCCATCGCTTTCGGCCTCATCCACCAAAGTCAGCAGCTCTTCTTCTGTGATGCCGGGGTCTTCCGGCGTCTTGAACAGGCGGCTGAGCATTTTCTTCCAGGCGGAGAAGAAGGCGTTGACGGGGGTTAGAATCAGCATTAAAACCCGCAAAATGGGGGCAGAGAACAGAGCAAAGCGCTCGGGAGAGTCCTTAGCTAAGCTCTTTGGGGAAACTTCGCCGAAGATCAGGACTACGACGGTCATAACGATGGTGGACAGGGTGGCGCCCAGGTCGCCGAAGTTTTTCACAAATAAAACGGTGGCTAGGGAGGTGGCGCCGATGTTCACCAAGTTGTTGCCCACCAAAATGGTGGAGAGCAGTTTATCATAGTTTTCGCTTAGTTTCAGTGCCAGAGCTGCATGCTTGTTTTCCTCCGCCATGGTCTTCATGCGGATGCGGTTCATGGTGGAAAAAGCGGTTTCGGTTGCGGAGAAATATGCGGAGCAAAGAATCAGACATGCTAGGATAATAATTTGCGTAATACTGTCGCCGTCCATGTTGGACATACCTCTTTCTTTGTTGATATACAGCTAAATACTATAACATACCTTGGCAGGAAACGCAAGGGAAGAAATTGTTTGAAAAAGGTCCGCATGCTGACCGCATACGGACCTTTTTACTCACATTTGATTGACTGTACCGATGAACAGAGGCACGCCGCTGACCGTTACAAAGAACAGGAAGGGACGGTCAAGAATCAGTTCCGCAGTACCTTCCGGCATGGCAGCTCCGGCGTAGTCGATTTGGGTGTACGCTGCGGCGGTAATGCCCTTTTCATCAATGGACAAAGTGGCCTCCTGCTTGATTGAGGACAGACACAAAGCCTCGTCCGAAAGGTTAGAAAAGTCCGCGTTTTTTGCGTCAAAGACGATTCCGGCCCCCAAGCCGGTTACGGTATCCTTCAGATCCAGAGCGTCATTGACTTCGAACTTGGGGATTTGAAGAATGACCTGGCCATGACCGCTTTCACCGGACTGTGACAGGATTTCGGCCAATGTTTCCGAATCTGCGAGAAGTTCGCCGGGGGTCACGCCCTCGTCGGGCAGAACAAAATACATGGCGCTGCCGTTTTTCAGGCCCAGGCCGGAGGACAGCCAGCCGTCGCCCACCTGCCAGCCGTGACTGCCGTAGGTGCGGTTCATGTATTCCGCTTCGCTGACCGTGCCGTCGGCGTTGTGAAAGTCTCCGGTGGTGTTTTTGTCCTCATCAAACTCATCGATCCACTGGTCGGAGTAGTAAATGGCGGAGAACAGGGTCATCAGAGTGGCTTCGTCGGTTTCCAAGGCATCGCCGCCCAACAGACCGCCGGTGGCCTCATCCAGCCATTTGCCCATGGCTTTTCCGGTAGCTTCGCTGTTGAAATCGCAGGTGTAGGAGTGCGCATAGAAATTTTCAGCAGCCTGCGTCAGAAATTCCGGATTGACCGTGAAGGCGTTATTGAGCCAAAGGGAGTTGGCCAGCTTCAATGCGCCCATTTCATTATCCTGATAAAGCCGGTTGTACAGAGCTTTGGCTGTGGAAGCCACATCACCGGCCAGACCCAGCGCATCCAAAAGCGCGCTGCGGGTTTCGCCTTCCGCACTTTCAGCACAGATGGCCAGAGCGAACCACAGGCTGACAGGGGAGAA
>CAZDXX010000240.1:0-1807 GCA_964509595.1 uncultured Oscillospiraceae bacterium | reverse complement strand
CAATTTCAGTGAAGGAGCAGAATTGCTGAACACCCTGAGTGTATACCTTCTTGATGCGGACAGCAGCGTAACCCGCTGCGCAGAGAGACTGTTTGTGCATAAAAACACGATAAAATACCGTTTGGGGCGCATAGGTGCGTGCTTTGGACACCATGTGGACAAAGAGCCGGAAAAGTTTTATCTGTATCGGGCTGTCGTCCTGAATCGATTGCTGGAAGAAACTGAATAAATGATTGGGAGCGAATGGGATTAACTTTCCCATTCGCTCCTTTTGCTTTGTCCAAAAGGACAAAACCTGAGCTTCCATTTTCGGCTTATGAGCCATTTACTTTGCTGCGTTAAAGCGACTATAATATGCCATATTCCGAAAAGAGAGAAGGTTTACTTATGGGAAATCAAAATTCCGGTTTCGAAATCAAAGCTGAACAGCGTCAAAGCTGGACCTCTATCGCTATGGTTTGGGCGGGCGGTATGATTTGTGTCCCCTGTCTGATGATTGGCGGCGTCTTCACTTCCGGCGGTCTGTCCATTCTGGAAATTGTTCTGTCTATCCTCATCGGCTACGGTCTGATTTGCGCCTACATGATTTTTATTGGCATGCAGGCATGTGACACCGGCCTTCCTGTTTCGGTTATGGCGGAAGGTGCCTTGGGCAAGCAGGGAGCACGATACATAATCAGCACGATACTTGCAATTGCCTGTATTGGCTGGTTCGGCATTCAGTCCGCCACCTGCGGCAGCGCATTCGCGTCTATGATCGCTAACATAATGGGTCAGGACGCTCCCAGCAACGTGATGGTCGTCATTTGTACCATCGTCTGGGGCGTCATCATGCTGGTCACCGCATGTGCAGGCTTCAAAGGATTGAAGTGGTTGAACTACATCGCCGTTCCTCTGCTGGTAATTGTCTGCCTCTATGGTATCATCGCCGGTATCGTTCGGAACGATGGTGGTGCTGCCATCGCCAATTACGCTCCTGTGCAGTCTGCCGGCCTGGTATTTGGTATTTCCATGACCGTTGCATCCTTTGCTTTGGGCGGTGTCATTTCCGCTGACTATTGCCGCTATGCCAAGAGCCGCGCCGACGTTGTCAAGTCCTCCATTGTTGGCGTTATCCCCGCCGGTCTGTTTATGCTGCTCACCGGCGCTATTATGAGCATTGTTACCGGCCAGTATGATATTTCCGCTATTCTGGCAAATCTGGGTGTTCCTGTGATCGGTCTGATCGCTCTGGTTCTGGCAACCTGGACAACCAATGTCACCAACGCTTACTCCGGCGGTCTTGCGCTGAGCAACCTGCTTGGCTTTGATGAGAGCAAGTTCACCATCACCACCGGCATCGCCGGCGCTGTTGGTACTCTAATTGCAGCCTTCGGCCTTCTGAACGCTTTCCAGGGATTCCTGTCCTTGATGTCCGGTCTGATTCCTCCTCTGGCTGGTGTCCTGATTGCAAATTACTGGATCGTCTGCAAGGGCAAGCGTGAAAACTTCAAGATCGGTGGAAACCTGTCTGTGGCCGGTCTTGTTTCCTTTGTTGTTGGCGCACTGGTAGCTTGTATCACCGGTGGCACCTTTGCAAACTTCCCCGGTCTGGTTGCAGCAATGCCTTTCCTGAACGTACCGTTCTTTGTAGGTCCCGTGAATGGTATCGTTGTATCTCTGGTTCTGTATGTGATTCTGGCTAAGATCATGCCTAAGAAGGCTTAATCCAATAACGATTGCAGTGTAGGGTACGGCAATTCCTGCTGTACCCTACTTGCTGATTTTTGAAAAGGAGTGTTTCACTTGCGTAAGATTGGTATCCCCG
>CAZDXX010000239.1:0-1830 GCA_964509595.1 uncultured Oscillospiraceae bacterium | reverse complement strand
AGTCTCCTTCATCGTGGAGCACGGCGATAAGATCGCTTTCGTGGGTGACAATGAGAACGCTCACACCGCCCTGTTCAAGATTCTGACCGGCGAATGGGAACCCGATGAGGGCACCGTCAAGTGGGGTCAGACCGCCACTTACTCCTATTTCCCCAAGGACAATACCGAGTTCTTCCAGGACTGCGACCTGAACCTGGTTGAATGGCTGCGCCAGTACTCTCCCGACCCCATGGAAAGCTATCTGCGCGGCTTCCTGGGCCGTATGCTCTTCTCCGGCGACGAAGTCTATAAGCCTGTCAAGGTTTTGTCCGGTGGTGAGAAGGTCCGATGCATGCTTTCCCGCATGATGCTGTCCGGCGCCAACGTGCTGTTGCTGGATCAGCCCACTAACCATCTGGATCTGGAGTCTATCGCCGCCGTCAACAACGGTCTGGAGGCTGTCAAGTGCAACGTACTGGTTTCCTCTCACGACCATCAGCTGGTGCAAACCGTCTGTAACCGTATTTTCGACTTCACCGAGGACGGCAAGCTTATCGACAAGCGCATGAGCTATGACGAATATCTGGAGAGCATCGCTGAGAAGGAATAAATGCTGACCTATTATCTGCTGGCCATTAATGTACTCTCATTTGCCCTGATGGGCATTGACAAGGCCAAAGCACGCCAAAATACACGGCGAATTCCGGAAAAAGTCTTGTTCCTCTCTGCTGCCCTCGGCGGCAGTATCGGAGCCATTGCAGGCATGTTTCTGTTCCGGCACAAGACCAAACACCTGTCATTCGTCATTGGCCTTCCGGTCATCCTGTTGCTCCAATTGATGGCAGCCCTATGGCTGACGTCCTGAATCATATTCCCTGAAAGAAGGATGCCTATGCTGAAAGTATTTTTACTCCCGCTGCTGGCCGTCATTGGCGGCATGGGGGGGTTCTTCCTGCGCCGCTGGGAACTGTCCACAGCCTTTGAACCCAGTGGCTTGGTCACCCCTTGGCTCCCCGCTTCTGTCATGCTGATCGTGTTGAGTATCGTTTTGGCTTTGGTCATTGCCTTCCTGTGCCGCGGACAAAAAAACGAACTCAAAACCTATGACGATGCCTTTTCTGCCCCGGGCAGTTGGTTTTATCTGCTGGTCCTTGCCCTCGCTTCTGCCTGCCTGCTCGTCGGCTCTCTTATCGGGTTTAAGCGTACTATGACTTCTTGGCCTCGCAGTATCCTGCACCTGATCCTGTGGGCATTATGCATCGTTGCATTCTTCTGTGTACTAAACATTGCCTTGAGCAATTTCCGCTCCACCACTCGCAAGTATAATGTAATGCTGCTGATTCCCGCATATGCTTTCTGCTTATGGTTGGTATCTGCCTATCAGCAACACGCTGCCGATCCAGTGGTGCTGGATTATGTGTATGAGTTGCTTGCTATCATTTGCTCACTGCTGGGTCTTTACTTTGCCGCAGCCTTTTCTTTCGCGAAAGCCAGAGTTTGGCGTTGTGCCTTTTTCTCCCTGATGGGCATTTACTTCAGCATTGTCACTCTGGCTGACAGCCACGATCGCGCAACCCAGTTGCTGTATCTGTTTGCTATCCTGTATCTGCTGGCTACGGTCACTGTTTTGTTGAAAAACGCATTTGCCTCGCCCCTCAAGCACTTGGAAAACAACGCAAATAACACTCAGGAGGTCATTCCGGATGAGTAAGAAATTTTATATCACTACCCCCATTTACTACCCCTCTGACAAACTGCATATCGGCCACACCTATTGCACCGTAGCTACCGATGCTATGGCCCGCTATAAGCGTCTGGCCGGTTACGATGTCATGTTCCTCACCGGCACCG
>CAZDXX010000238.1:0-1846 GCA_964509595.1 uncultured Oscillospiraceae bacterium | reverse complement strand
CTGCGCGGGCGTAGGGCGTCACAGCGGGCAGCAACCCCACCACCATGACGATGGCAAGAAGCATGCTGAACATTCTTTTTTTCATTCGCGTTCCTCCTTGGATACATTCAAATCATCGCGTTTACAGTCCGTTTGGTTTGCATCAACAGAGCATTGTCTTCGCTTTACAACATTCTTTTTGTTGGCAGAAAGGAATTACCGTGTTTTTGCAAGTCGATTATACTACACGCAGACTCAAAAAGACATAGTTTTTTGAAAATGAGTCCAACAAATTTGGCCGGGCAAATTCACTTCGCCCGAGCATGTCAAATCACCCTTGGGACGGAGTGCCCCTTCCGGCACGGAATCCAAACAAAAAGCGACTTGTCGAAACAAGTCGCTTTTTGTTTGGTGGAGGCGGCGGGAGTTGAACCCGCGTCCGAAAGTTCTTCCACAGGAACTTCTCCGAGCGCAGACGATTATTTACATTCCCTCACGCAAGCGTGAACCGTCACACTCATTGCGCTGGGTAGAGTCATGATGCGTGGCACGGTCAACTCTTTCCGTACTCACGGGCACCACTAAGGTCACGCCCAAACCCGGCTCGTGGTCCTTCCGGGCAGGACGGCCGCATTAAGCAGCGGCGAGAACAGTCTTATTGTTGTTCTTTAATTTATAAGTGCCCATTTTGAGAGTGCTGGGCGCACTCGCTCGCTATTCCTGCTTCTAAACCCCCGTCGAAACCAGTACGCCCCCTCGTCGTCGCGGAGTTCGCAACCGACGAAATTTGCAGGCAAATTCCGACCGGTCGCTGCCTCGCTCCTCCTCTCCCCACAAAGTCCACTATGTCGGGACTTTGCGGGGGCCCCGTTTGGGGCGTCAGGAGCAAGTTACCTCGCTTCCGCGAAAAGCGCGGGTGAAACGAAATCAAATCGGCAGGGGCGGATTCCATATCCGCCCGCGATCAGGTTTTGGTAAACTGAATCATCAGTTTCTGGGGTAAAATCTTCGCAATTCCCCGATACAGTTTGTAGAAGGCGCGGGGCGTATGCACCGCTTTTCCTGCCTTGGCGGCGGCGCAGCTGCCGCGCACCACCTGAACCGGGTCGCAATAGGGTAATATCTCAAAGGTCTTGCTTTTGCCGCGGATATCCGCCTTGTCCAGAAACTCGGTATCCATGGGGCCGGAACATACGGCGGTCACCGTGATGCCCTTGGGCTTCAGTTCCTCGCCCAGGCCGCGGCTGAAGGCCGAGACATAGGACTTGGAGGCGCTGTACACCGTCATTCTGGGATTGGGGCAGAAGGACGCAATGGACGACACGTTGATGATACGCCCGCCGCGGGCCATATAGGGCACCACAAGGGCTGTCACAGCGGTCAGGGCACTGACATTCAGGTCGGCCACACGAGTCTGAGCCATCCAGTCGGTTTCCCCCACATTGCCCAGTACGCCGCAGCCGGCATTGTTGACCAGCAGAGCGATCTCAGGCTTCTCCTGCTCCAGCGCAGCGGAAAGGGTTTCCAAATCGGTGCGGCTGCACAAGTCCAGTGCCAGAGGCTTTGCCCGGGCATTCTTCAACAGAACTGCCGCCTGCTGCAGCTTTTCCTCACTGCGGGCAATGAGCCAAACCTGCTCAATTTCCGAAAAATTCTCCTCCAGCTGGCGGACGAATTCCAGTCCCAGACCGGCGGATGCGCCGGTGATGACAGCAGTCTTCACAGATTACACCTTTTCAGGTTCAGGGTATTCGACACCGAAGGTCTCGACCGTGACCTTCTTCATGCGCTGATCCTCGAAGGGACGGTCGTTGCGGCGGTCGCGGGGAGCGGCGACGATCTTGTCGGCCACTTCCATGCCCTCGAT
>CAZDXX010000237.1:0-1854 GCA_964509595.1 uncultured Oscillospiraceae bacterium | reverse complement strand
GTGGGCCACTAGCACCTCAAGCTAGCCAGTCTACCAGTTCCAGCACGCCCGCAAAAACCAGTAATTATTATAGCTGACATGGTTTTGTTTGTCAATCTTTTTATTAAGTGCCGTTAATAAGGAATCGTGTACCAGGTGTGTACACCCGAAAGGTCTGCAAACAGAATGTTGTCCGGTGGAAGGAATGTGAACAGGACGATGCAGAAACCCAGCAAGACGGTGAAGAAAAGAACAGGGGCGCTTCGTCCTGCGGAGTCTTTCAGTTTTCCGGGCAGCCAGAAGCCGATGGCCATCAGGACCACATACAGCCCGATATCAAATGTAACGCTGTCTCTGCCCAGAGAAATATGGTACACATAGCCCGCAGCCAGCATGGCTACACTGATGACCAGAAGGGAAAACATCCAGGTCCCGCGGCTGCCTTTTCCGGCTTTTCCGGTGACCAGGATCATTGCGGCAAGATAAGGCCAGAAAATAAGTTTTAAATGTTCCCAGATGCTTTCATTGGTGGGTGAGAACAACGCGGTGAGTACGTTGGGTAATAGGTCGTACAAAAAATGCAGACAAGTTCCGGCTAACGTAGTTACAACAAATGCAAAAAGCAGACGTCCGGAAACGGAAGGCTTTGACATATCCATACCTCCTTTAATGCTTTATGGTATGGCGCAATGCAGACAAATATGCAAAACAAAAAAATTGGTGTATCTTCCTTGTTTTCTCGTGTGAAAACCGGAAAGCAAAACGAGTCACTGGATTTTTGTTTTTGGGTTTTCCAAAGCAGTGCTTCATTGCCAGACAAGCAATGAAAGTAAAATGACATATTAAGAAAGGACGCAACGCGTCTTTTGATTTTAAGGAAAGAGGTGGTTACAATGCAGAGCGGACAGCGCAGCGGTGCGACGACTATGCGGAAAGGATTCCGTATGGCGATCTCAGGCCTGCTTACCGCTGCGATCCTCTGGGGGATAGGGGGTTCGGTCATGGCGGCATCCGCCGATACGCGTATGGTGATTCCAATGGGACGAGCAGTGGGTATCAAATTGTTCTCCGATGGTGTGCTGGTGGTAGGTCTTTCCGAAATCGCAACGGAAGACGGTCAGGTCAACCCGGCGAAAGAATGCGGCTTAAAGGCGGGAGACATCATTACCCATATCAATAGCGAGGAAGTGGATACCATTGAGCAGGTCCAGACGCTGCTGCAGGATCTGGAAGGGGACCGAATGAGCATTCGGTGTCTTCGGGGAGAAAAGCAGCTGCAAATGACCGTTCAGGCAGTGAAATGCGCAAGTGACGGAACGTACAAGCTGGGAGCGTGGATCCGCGACTCTATGGCTGGAATTGGGACCATGACGTTTTATGATCCGGAGACCGGTACCTTTGGTGCACTGGGACACGGTATCAATGATATCGATACCTCCATGCTGATGCCGCTGGAAACCGGAGGGATCATGAAAGCATCCGTTACCGATGTGCAGAAGGGGACAAAAGGCGAACCCGGTCAGCTGCATGGTACGTTTGGCGCCGGAGGTGATGTGGGAAACCTTTGGGCCAATACCGATTGCGGCGTGTTTGGGACGCTCTCAAACGAAGCCATGGTTCAGGGAATGGAACCTGTAGAAGTTGCGCAGCCGTCCGAGATTCAAATCGGCCCGGCGACCATTTTGTCCAGTGTCAAGGGTGAAACCGTGGAGGAGTACGCGGTGGAGATCACCAAAGTCTATTTGGCGGATGATGGGGACATGCGGGATATGATGCTGTCTGTGACAGACCCGAAACTGCTGGAGAGAACCGGAGGAATCGTGCAGGGGATGTGGTTGAGTTATAATTGGGACAACTCAGGAAAACCCTTTGGAA
>CAZDXX010000236.1:1433-1877 GCA_964509595.1 uncultured Oscillospiraceae bacterium | reverse complement strand
AAATCAAGATTCGTTGATGTGTTCCAGAATTTCCGATGATAAAAAACGAAATGCAGCCTCTTGGTTTTGAAGTGACCAAGAGGCTGTGTCTGTTTGAGGGATAACTGCCCAAAGGGAAAAATGTTAGCGGAAGGGTAGAGGAGTGGGCGACTTACATAGGGGACGAATGAGTTCGCCTCAACCACTCATTCTCACGGGATGTTGGAAATTATGAAAGACGCCACTTGGCTAAGCTTTGCTGGCCTTGTGGCGTCTTTGCTTATGCAAGGTTGGCTCATCATGGAAAATATTTAATATACCAAAACTGCATACAATGACGTATTCGAATTGATAGTTTATGTTTATTTGTTATGATGGAATTGACATAAGGTGAGCAAAAATGATTTGGATGTATTGTTTGTTTTGACAATATTAGCAATTTTGGTAAAAGTTAAAATAATATAT
>CAZDXX010000236.1:0-1423 GCA_964509595.1 uncultured Oscillospiraceae bacterium | reverse complement strand
TGTTGATGCGCCGGAACCCTCACAAGGGGGACCTTTACAATGTGTTTTCTGCATGCATTTTTTTGCCTGCCGGCTATTGTTAATTTGATTTTGTTTTGCGACAAACAAGATTTGAGCAACTGCAAGGAGGTAAAACAATATGGCATATACCGAACAAACCATTAAAACTGAGGTGCTGATTATTGGCTCTGGTATCGCTGGCTCCTTTGCCGCTATTCGCGCAAGAGAGTTGGGAGCAGAGGTTCTGGTCGTGGATCAGGGTGAGGCTGGTTTTGTTGGTCGTTCCTCCACCGGCACCAATATTAACCGTGTCGTTTTGCCGGAAGACGACCATGAAGAGGCTCTGCGCGGTTCCGTTCTCCAGCTGGATTATATGCTGGATCAGGAGTACGCCAGGGAGTGTATTGACGAGTCCTATGACCGTTTCCAGGAGATCCTCGCCATGGGCGGCGACTACGAGCGCAACTGGGACGGCAGCATCAAGTGGATGATGATGGAGACCGATGTGGCCGGTTTCAAGCAGAGACAGGCCATCTGGAGTCCCTTCGGCTCTTACAAGCATCTGCATAAGTTTGTCACCACTGCCAAGACTGCCGGTGCCAAGTTCCGCAACCGCACCTTAATCACAGAACTGTTGACTAAGGACGGTCGGTGCGTTGGTGCTGTGGGTATCGATGTGCGTACCGGCGAGTTCCTGATTTTCCAAGCCAAGGCCGTTGTTCTTTGCACTGCCGATTATCACGCTGCAGGAAGCAACAATATTGCTCACACCGGCGATGGCATGGGCATGGCACTGCGCGCAGGTGCACAGCTGCGCGGCATGGAATTCGGCCGTATCTGCTTTGGCGCGATTTGGCCTACTTATGCGGAACAGCAGATCAGTGCCAACGAGCGTATGGCTCGTACTTATCGCAATACCAGCCAGAAGGTACGCATTATCAACGCTCTGGGCGAAGAGTTCTGCGAAAAGTACGAGTGGACCCGCACATTGCCTGATCGCATGGTGGGCGGTCCCAGCTGGAAGAACTACATTCCTGCCATTATGAAGGAAGTTCAGGAAGGTCGCGGACCTGTATTCTATGAAGTCAACGGCATGAAATTCGAGGTGGGCTTCTCTCAACGCGCCAGTGCCCAGACCGGCGGTGTAAAGATCGACAAACACGGTGTTACCACTGTACCCGGTTTGTTTGCCGGCGGCAATGGCTCCGATATGTGCGGCGGCATGCATTTCAGTATTCCGTACAACCTGATGGGTTCCTGCTTTACCGGACGCCGCAGTGGTGAAAGTGCTGCACAGTACGCGCAGGAGCACGATTACACAGAACTTGATGCAGCTCAGGTGGCTCAGTATAAGGTTGAGGCTTATGCACCCATTGATCGCGGTGTTGGCCTGACCGAGGCTGAGGTGCGCTGCAGAATGATC
>CAZDXX010000235.1:0-1886 GCA_964509595.1 uncultured Oscillospiraceae bacterium | reverse complement strand
GCATAATTGGCGACGGCAGTACCGCCGTCGTGCTTAATGATGCCGGCGATGATACCGTAGAGGCAAACGATGACCAGCAGAGGAACAGCAATGTAGTTCAGCCACTTCAGACCCTTGAAGCCTGCACAGGCTGTGATCAGCATGATAACACCCCAAACGATGGTGCAGATGACTACCATACCATTACTGGGAGCGCCCTGACCCATCATACCAGCGATCATGGATGCAAAAGCGCTGCCGCAGGTGGCGGACTGAATGCCGAACCAGCCAATACAGGCAATTGCAAGTATCGTGCTGATTATGTATCGTGCTCCCTGCTTGCCCAAGGCACCTTCCGCCATAACCGAAACAGGAAGGCCGGTGTCACATGCCTGCATGCCAATAAAAATCATGTAGGCGCAAATCAGACCGTAGCCGATGAGGATAGACAGAACAATTTCCAGAATGGACAGACCGCCGGAAGTGAAGACGCCGCCAATCATCAGACAGGGGACACAAATCATACCGCCCGCCCAAACCATAGCGATAGAGGTCCAGCTTTGACGCTGTTCAGCTTTGATTTCGAAACCGGAATTTTGATTTCCCATAAATAAACCCTCTCTCTCTTTTCGGAATATGGCATATTATAGCCGCTTTAACACGGCAGAGTAAATGGCTCATAGGCCGAAAATGAGCGTCCGGCTTTTGTCCTTTTGGACAAAGCAAAGGAGCGAACAGGAAAATAAACCCCATTCGCTCCCATCACTTATTCCATTTCCTCTAACAACCGATTTAAGACGACAGCCCGATACAGATAAAACTTTTCCGGCTCTTTGTCAACATGGTGTCCAAGGCATGTGCCTATGCGCCCCAAGCGGTATTTTATCGTGTTTTTGTGCAGAAACAGTCGCTCTGCACAGCAAGTTACGCTACTATCTGCATCAAGAAGGTATACACTCAGGGTATTCAGCAATTCTGCCCCTTCGCTAAAACTGCTCAGAATTTTCAGCGGCTTCAGCGCGTTCGCCAGGGGTTCCTCCCCCGCTTCAACGGTTTTATGACATTGACCGGCAAACTCAACTTCCTCCAACGAATAGTTTTGTCTTGTTGGCCAAATGCACTTCGCATCGTTCAGATGGCCTTTGATAAACAGAAATGCGCGGCGCACTTCTGCGGTATCAGCCAAGCTGTGGCAGCGGGTAAGAGTTGCTTCAATGCCGGCCGCAGACAGCCGCTCCATTAATTCATTGCTTAGGGTCGTTACGTTTTCGCTTTTGCCCTGCCACGCCATGAAACCTACAATATAGCCTTCATATGAATCGGCTATGACCGTATCGCAGCGATGGGCCAGCGTATCACGGAGCTGGTTCAACGCCTCTGCTTCATATCGCTGACGCAAGCTGTCATCTGCATTTTCTATGCTCAACACCCACATGGAGTGGATGGAGGAAACATCTATATGAAACAAATCAGCTAAACGCCGCATTTTGAGCGGTTCATCACGCAGAATTGCACGAACCAACTCGGAAATCTGTATTTCAGCGTGCTTGCTGCTCCACAGGCTCACCGCAAGCCGTACCAATTCAGCCGCCTGCAAAACCAGCTCCCTGTTTATGGGACTGCCGTCCTTCACCAGGTATAATTCCATAGACTGAGGGTTTCCTTGATTGAGTGGGCAGCGCCATACTGTGCGGTTGTTGGGCAAAGATACCGGTGCCATAACCTCAATATAATCGAAATCATTCACTTGCAAATCGAGAGACATCGGCCAATTTGCCTGTCCCAGTGCGCGCCCATGATTATCGACCAGAATTAAAGATGTACGAATACGGTCACGGGTCATGCGAAGTACCGCGTCTATTGTTCTTTGGTGTTCCGGAAGTCTGCTCATCTGATCCAATACATCA
>CAZDXX010000234.1:0-1894 GCA_964509595.1 uncultured Oscillospiraceae bacterium | reverse complement strand
CATGCTTCCGTGGTAATGGTGAAGCCCTGGGGAACAGGCATGCCCAGGCTGGTCATCTCAGCCAGGTTGGCACCCTTGCCGCCCAACAGTTCACGCATGGAGCCATTGCCTTCGGAAAACAGGTATACATACTTAGTTGCCATTGTTTTTCCTCCTATGTTTATACTAATTAAATAATACTTTAACGCCATCCTTTAAGGTACAACACTTTCCATTCTTTGTCAAGCGTGCAGCAAAATAACCATTGGAAAAAGTACAAGAAACGACAAAGGCGGCCCCTTTCGGAGCCACCAAATGTCATTATTGTTTCTTCTTGGATGCCTCGCGCATTCGCGCTGCATGATCCAACAAACGCTTGCGCAGACGCAGATTTTCGGGTGTGACCTCCAGCAGCTCATCATCGGCCAAGAACTCCAGACACTGCTCCAGACTCAACGTACGGGGCGTAACCAAACGCAGAGCCTCATCGGAACCGGAGGCACGCATATTGGTCAGCTGCTTCTTCTTGCAAACGTTGACGGTAATATCCTCGCTCTTAGGGGTCTCACCTACCACCATGCCAGCATAGACAGGGATACCGGCACCAATGAACAGCGCACCGCGCTCCTGGGCATTGAACAAGCCATAGGTAACGCTCTCTCCGGTCTCGAAGGAGACCAGGCTGCCGCTGCTGCGTCGGCTGACTTCACCCTTGTAGGGCGCGTAGCATTCGAAAACAGAAGCCATAATACCCTCGCCCTTCGTATCGGTCAAGAACTCGTTGCGATAGCCGAACAGACCACGGGCAGGCACCAGAAATTCCAACTTCATGCGGCTGCCTACGGGGTTCATCTCCAGCATCTCACCCTTGCGGGAGCCAATCTTTTCGATAACAGAACCCACCGCATCAGCGGGCACGTCCACCACAAGACGCTCGATGGGTTCGCACTTGACGCCGTCGATCTCCTGATACAGCACACGGGGAGGAGACACCTGGAACTCAAAGCCTTCACGGCGCATGGTCTCAATCAGAATGGACAGGGACATCTCGCCTCGGCCAGCCACATTGAAAGCCTCAGTGGAATCAGTATCGGTCACCCGCAGAGACACGTCCTTCATGGTCTCTTTGTACAGGCGCTCGCGAATCTGGCGGGAGGTAACAAACTTGCCCTCACGGCCGGCAAAGGGAGAGTCATTGACCGAGAAGGTCATTTCAATGGTCGGTGCGGAAATCTGCACGAACTCCATTGGCTCCACACAGGTGGGAACACAGATGGTGTCGCCAATTGTAACCTCACCAATACCACTCATGGCAATAATCTCACCAGCGGAAGCCTCGGTCACAGGAGTGCGGCCCAACCCGTCAAAAGTGTACAGTGCGGTAGCTTTGGCCTTCTTGGCAGGCACATCGGGATTATGGTAGTTGCACACAGCAATCTCCTGATTCTGCTTCACAGTACCACGTTCGATACGGCCGATGGCGATACGGCCCACAAATTCGTTGTAGTCAATGGAGGAAACCAGCATCTGGAAGGGCTCGTCCGGTTCGGACTCAGGCGCAGGGATATATTCCAGAATGGTTTCGAACAGGGGCACCAAATCAGTACCCAACTTATCAGGAGAGTAGGATGCAATGCCCTGACGGCCGGAGCAGAACAGAGTAGGCGACTCAAACTGCTCATCGGTAGCGTTCAGGTCCAGCAGCAGTTCCAGAACCTCGTCCATGACCTCGTGGATACGCGGGTCAGGGCGGTCCACCTTGTTGACTACCACGATAACTTTGTGCCCCAGTTCCAAAGCCTTGGACAACACGAAGCGGGTCTGGGGCATAGGGCCCTCAGCTGCGTCCACCAGCAGGATAACGCCGTTGACCATCTTCAGAATACGCTCCACCTCGCCGCCGAAGTCGGCGTGG
>CAZDXX010000233.1:0-1911 GCA_964509595.1 uncultured Oscillospiraceae bacterium | reverse complement strand
CCGATCATCTTGTACAGGCCGCGGCGGCTGTGGTTGTCATGGATGTGCACCTTCAGGTGCTCGGTCAGCTGGTTGATGCGAGCGGTCAGAATAGCAATCTGAACCTCGGGAGAACCAGTGTCGGTTTCATGAGTACGGTTAGCTTCGATAACTGCGGTCTTTTCGTCCTTACGAATCATGGTAAATTCCACCTTTCAAAAATATCACATCAGACTGGCCGCAGTGCTGCGTAAGAGGCAGGTGAACACCACGAATGCGTGGCAGTTATCCTCAAACGAGGCAGGGGGCCGCACAGATGCTTTAGCAGTATACCATGATTTTAGCCGGTTGTAAAGAGGAATATCCGAAAACCTTACAGAATTTTTACGGCAAAGGACAGGGCGGTGATAATCAAAGCAATGGATGCAGCGTAGTCCAGCATCATGCCTGGAAAAGCAGTTCTGCGGCGATGAGTGCTGCGCTCTCGAACAGGCTGAATGTCTTCTTTTGCCTCCGGTGCAGACTGGCCTTGTGCCAGAGCCAGCTTGCGGCGATATTCCGTCAGGTCCACCAGATTTCCTTCATGGCGGATAAAGTTAGAAGTAGTAAAATAAATGGTTTGCATCTAGGTGTCCCTCCTTGTTTGTTGTGAACCTAGTATATCATCATAAAAGCCCTAAAAAACGGACTATTTGCAAGAGTGAAGAATCGAAAGGATGTTCGAAGAACCTTTGTTCGACAAGATATTACAACATCTGTTCGAATTTGTCAAGAACAAATTTTCGATAGTAATGGTAAAAGAGGAAATTACCATTATGATAAAAACATTTCAATGTCCTCAATACTTAATCCGTTTTGCAGGGCCAAATTAACTCCGTAACCAATAACCTTAGCCAAATCAGCGCTGCTTTGGTCTATGTCACGGGGGGTTACGATCTGGCCGGAAGCCGTACCGCGCAGAGTCTCTGGCTCCAAATCACCCTTACCGGCCTCCTCCAGCACGTCAGCACACAGGGTAGCTACATCCACCACGGTGGGCACGCCGATAGCGATGACGGGCACGCCCAGAGTTTCACGGTTTAATGCGGCGCGGTGGTTGCCCACACCGGAACCGGGGGTGATTCCGGTGTCTGCCAGCTGAATGGTGGTACACACGCGGCTGAGAGAGCGAGAGGCAAGCGCATCGATGGCGATGACACAGGAAGGTTTGATTTTCTTCACGACAGCCTGCACCAGTTCGCTGCTTTCCATACCGGTGGAAGCCAATACGCCGGCTGCAAGAGCCGACACGGGCCGAAAGTGACCAAAATGCTCTGGTACCTGTTCCACAAGATGGCGGGTCACCAGTGTGTGAGAAACGGCGACTGGGCCGATATTATCCGGTGTGATGGCTCGGTTGCCCAGACCGATAACCAGGATGCCATCGTCCTTTTTTGCGTGCAGCAGAGCGCGAATCTCTGCTGCCAGGGCGTTGGCAGCGCGGGGGAAAGCATCTTCTTCCCGTCGTTTTAAGCCGGCCAGCTCTATGGTGACATAGGTGCCCTCCGGCTTGCCCAAGGCGCGTGCGCCTTGATTGGACGTGATGCGGATCGTCGTGACGGGATAACCCTCGCGAGTGGACTCAAATGCTTCCACGCCGGCGAGCTGCGTCTGTTCCCGGGTGCTTTCCGCCCAGATTTCCCGTGCCTCCAGTGCCAAATCGGTTCTTCGCTGCAGCATGGATGAACCCTCCGGTTACAAGATGTTGTGCCTAATCAGGCGCTTCCACGCTATTGTTTGCGAAACAAGGATTTGCGATACAAAAAAATCAAAAAAATTTAAAATAATGGTTGCTTTTTTGAAAATCTAATGTTAAAATACATATCTGCACGGGTGTAATACGCCCTGAAAATTACGAAAAATCGGAGGAGGTGTTTGGTTTGCCGAATATCA
>CAZDXX010000232.1:0-1915 GCA_964509595.1 uncultured Oscillospiraceae bacterium | reverse complement strand
TATAGACCAAAGGAGCTGATTTTTTGACTGAATTGAAATTATGCGAAAGCGATTATCGCTTCATGTGTGTGATCTGGGACAACGAACCAATGTCCTCCGGGCATCTGGTGGAACTGTGCCAGGACAAGCTGGGTTGGAAAAAATCCACTACCTACACCGTACTGAAAAAAATGTGTGAAAAGGGATTTGCGCAAAACGAAGGCTCCACCGTTACATCCCTGATCCCCCGTGATCAGGTGCAGGCCTACGCAAGCGAACATTTCGTGGAACACACCTTCGGCGGCAGCTTGCCTGGTTTTCTTGCATCCTTTTTGGGCGGCCGAACTATTTCCGAACAGGAGGCTGCTGAGCTGAAAAAACTAATCGACGCGCATAAAGAGGTGTAATACAATGTGGACAACCTTATCCAATTCCTCTCTTGGCGGTTTGTTTTCTTCCGAGAACTGGATGTATCGACTTCCGCCTGCGCTATTCAACCTGAGCCTGACGGCAAGCATTGTCATACTCGCCGTTCTGCTGGCACGTTTTCTGCTTTGCAAGGCACCTCGCGTTTACTCCTACGCCCTCTGGGCGGTGGTGGCCTTTCGTCTGATTTGCCCAATCTCCTTCTCCAGTACTTTCTCCCTTCTGGGGGTAATTAATGCCCCCGTTGCAGAAACCGGACAAGTAGAATATATCCCTGTGGACATCGTTCACACCGCATTTCCCTCCGTTGACCTGATGATTCCCGAGATTAACGAAACCATCAATGAACAGCTTCCCCAAGGTGCTCCGCAATTGGGTGCCGATCCACTGGAAGCTCCCGCTGCTCTGGCCACAGGCATTTGGATCATTGGTGTTTCCGTCCTCCTGATTTGGGCTCTTTCCTCTTATCTAAAACTACGCCACAGAATGCGAACGGCGATATTACTGAAAGAAAATGTATTTCAGTCCGATCAGGTATGCTCCCCCTTCATCCTCGGTCTGTTCCGTCCGAAAATCTATATTCCCTTTGGGCTGGACGAATCCTCCCTGCGATATGTTCTTGCTCACGAGAGATATCATATAAAACGGCTGGACCATGTTGTAAAGGTATTCGCCTTTTCTATCCTTGTGGTTCATTGGTTCAACCCCCTTTGCTGGTTGGCATTTTATTTAATGAGCAAAGATATGGAGATGAGCTGCGACGAAAAGGTCCTTTCACAAGATAACAATGTCAAAACCGAATACAGCACAGTCCTTCTGTCCTTCGCTGCCAACCGCCGGTTCCCCTCTCCCAGTCCTCTGGCCTTTGGAGAAACCAGTGCCAAGAGCCGCATCAAGAACACCCTGAAGTGGAAACAACCCAAGATTTGGGTCACCATCCTTGCCATTGTATTTTGCATCGCTGTAATCGTAGCCTGTGCCGCCGATCCTAAGGAAAAGGAAGCCTCCGCAGTCGAAATCAAGAACCCATATGATTGGACCAGCACAGTCGAACACGATGACATATTTGGAGCATCTGCCTATTTCTTAAATACAGACGATGCTCCTTCTGCAGAACTCTCTTCCGACCAAATCCGGGAGTTGGTCTCCATTCTCAATCAAATTTCCCCCAACTCCATTTACACCGGCCGCGGTACTCCGGCTCAGCTTAAGCTTGTGATTGATCTTGGCGGACAGTCCATAACCATGAATTATGGCAGTGATTTAGTCGAGATCTCTTCTTCTCTCTTTGATGACCGTATCTGGGAAATCCACGACACTGCACTCAATGAGTTCATATCCTACCTGACCGGAACATCAGTGGGAGGACTTTCTCTGTCTGTGACCTCAGTGACTCAAGGAAGCGACACCGCTTTTATTGCGGTAAAACTGGACAATCAATCAAAAAAGACCGCATACTACGGCGCAATGTGGAGTCTCCAATGCCTGACCGACAGCGACTGGCAAGATA
>CAZDXX010000231.1:0-1924 GCA_964509595.1 uncultured Oscillospiraceae bacterium | reverse complement strand
GAGATGCTCGGGAGACCGGTCTACTGCTGCGGCAGATCCACAAGCCCTATCTGGGGTGGCTCTGGCGCGCGACCCAGTGGACGCTGGTCATCGTGCTGATCGTGGCTGTGGTGAATGGCGTGAAGTGGGGGAAAAATCTGCGCTTTTATGAAGATAAGTATGATCCCTTCATTACCTCTTATGAGGACGAGGAAACAGGCACTGGCAGAGCGGAGCAGGTGCTATATCTGGAACCGAATGTTTCCACGGAATGCAATGGTTACACCATGACCGTCACTAAAGTGGGACATTGGAAGAATGTAGGCGGTAATGAGGAGCGATTCCTCATCCGTCTGGAGGTGTTTGATCCCCGTCCTTGGGCAGGCAGTACCGATGCGTTGTACTGGCTATCCGCCGAAGATAGTCTGGGGAATGTCTATTGCCCCTATTTTGAACACCTCAGTCAGGGCGAGTGGGCACTGGAACCCTATGTGGATAAAGGGATTACGCAAAGGACGCTCTTTACAGATACTTGGGACGTGTGCCTGATGAATTACGTCTCGCATGACGCTGACTGGATCGAGCTTCGTTACGACCGCGGAGGTAAAGAGTTTACCATCCGTATTGACCTGACAGGAGGTGAAGGCTCGTGAGAAGAGCGATCACATGGTGGCGGAATGTTCCCCGCCCTGTGCGCATTTTGAGTAACCTGCTGCTGGTCGTCTTTCTGTTCCTCGCCGTGTATCTGTTTCGGGGCTGTCCCAATCTGACAGCAGAGCAGGCCTACCGCCGTGCGGCCGTTGCTGAGATGGTGGAGCCGGGAGAAATTCTGGGAACCGTCCTGGGAGAACCGTACATGGAGAGCAGAGCGACAAGCCTGGGAGATTCGTTTATACAAAGAAATTATTATTATAAACTCATCGTGGCTGAGAACAGCGAGGGCGTGATGCTCTACAAATACCGGGAAAAGGATCTCGGTTTTTTCGTTTGGAAACCGAATGCTGTGGAAAGCTTTTCATATCGAAAAAAGGGAGAGCATGTTACGCTGGTGGCTTCGCAGGACCAATGGACGCCGTATGAAACGAATTATTACATCGAATTTCCTGTTATTTTGTTTGACGATTTTCCCAAGGCCGTACGGGCGGAACTGGACCTGTACATGGACGCGAAGAACTATGGTATCGAGGAGACCTACGAATATCATCTGGAATCACAGCGGAAGCAGAGTGGTTTTTTTGAATTCCGTATTACGGCAGGAGATGGAAGCAGCTTTGTGGGCAAGGAGGCTTACGCGCTGAACAACCTTCAGCAGGTATTCAATGAATGGAACATCGGCGATGTGAACAGCTATCCTGCCGCCGTGCGGCTGTACGACAGCCGGGATGAGCTGATCTACGAAGAAGAAATGGTTTTGCAATCCCTCGCTTCAGAGGCCCATGCTGAAAAAGAAAAGGAAGGTGCCTGATATGAAAATTGAAAAAAGTTTGATGAGCGGCAGCAATATGCTCCTGATTTTAAAGTTGTTGTCGGAAAAGGAAATGTACGGCTACGAGATGATTCAGGAGCTGGCCAAGCGCAGCCAGAACGCCTTTGAAATGAAGGAAGGTACCTTGTACCCTCTGCTGCATGAACTGGAAAAGAAGAAGTGCGTTTCCTGCCGCACTGCGGAGACTCCGGGCGGCCGTCAGCGCAAGTATTACGCCATCACCGACAAGGGTATGGATCTGCTGAAAGAAAAGAAGGAGGAGTGGAGCTTCTTCACCGGAAAGGTCAACGAAGTGGTGTTTGGCACGGCGGTCCCCGTGGCGCCCTGAGGTACGCTATGTGGGAGATCAATGATACGCCGCGTAACATGAAAATGTGGTGCGAGCTGGCGGCATCCTATATCCGTTTTCCGCCCGATCGTCCGGCAGTGGAACAAGAGCTGCTGGAACATCTGCAGGAC
>CAZDXX010000230.1:0-1963 GCA_964509595.1 uncultured Oscillospiraceae bacterium | reverse complement strand
ACAACCAGTTCGTCAACATCAACCGTCAGAGCGGCGTGGAACTGCGCGTGACGCTGGAGGCCTTCGGCCACAGCCACAAAAAACGCATTCTGGACGCCCTGATCGCCTCCGGCTACGATGCCAAAGAGGCGCTCACGGTATCTTTTTAACTCTAATCGCCCGGTGGACGGGCAAATCCGTCCGCCGGGCGATGGGAACACTGTTTGGTCCGAGGGCGAAGAAACAGCCGAGAAGATTTTTCGTCAGGCGGGTCAAAAAGCGCAGGGAATACTTTGTGTATTGCCGAGCATTTTTGGCGCGGATCACGGAAAATCAGCCGGTTGGTTCCCGACATCCGGGGCAAATTGTGTTCCCTATATCAAAAGCGGTGCAGAACTCCGAAGCGTGCCCTCCCGTCCGGGCCATGTGGGGTCTGGGAGAGCAGCACACGGGAGGAAGCTCCGGGCTGCCATCCGCGTAGTGTATCCTATGTGACTGACCCCGTCCGGGTGCCGCATCCGTACATATGAAAAGTTTGACACACGAGGAGGAACTCAAGATGATCAAGATCGCTCCCTCTATCCTGTCCGCCGATTTCTGCCGTCTGGATCAGGAGATTCAGCGCATCCGCACCGCTGACTGGGTCCACGTGGACGTCATGGACGGCATGTTTGTGCCCAACATCACCATCGGCGTACCGGTGGTCAAGTCCATCCGCAAGCACACCGATATGTTCCTGGACGTACATCTGATGATCGAAAAGCCCGTGCGCTACATTGAGGCATTCGCCAACGCCGGTGCCGACCTGCTTTGTGTCCATCTGGAGGCTGATGCGCCCCCCTCCATCCGTCATGCCATCGATTTGATGGACAAGTGCAAGGTCAAAAAAGCAGTCGCTCTGCGTCCCATTACCAAAGCCGACGCCATCCTGCCCTACATTGACGAGCTGGACATGGTTCTGGTCATGACTGTGGAACCCGGCTTCGGCGGACAGGCCTTCATGGAACATCAGCTGGAGACCATCTCTCAGGTGCGCGAGATCATCGAAACGCGCAACCCCAACTGTCTGCTGGAAGTGGACGGCGGCATCAACCCCGAAACCGCCAAGAAAGTCATTGCCGCAGGCGCCAACGTTCTGGTTGCAGGTTCCGCCGTCTATGGCGCGCCCGATATCGAACTGGCCATTTCCGCTTTAAGAGGTGAGTGAAGTGCAGTACTTCCCCCCTGCCCTTGAAACTTTAGTAGAGCAATTCGCCCGATTGCCCGGCATCGGCAAAAAGAGCGCCCAGCGCCTTGCTTTCTTTGTGCTGGGTCTTCCGGACGAGGATGCGCAGGCCTTTGCTGATGCTATTATCAACGCGCGCAAAGTCATCTCCTGTTGTCCCATTTGTCAAAACTTTGCCGAAGGGGATGGCCCCTGCCCCATCTGCGCCAGCTCCAAACGTGACCGCAGCGTCATCTGCGTGGTGGCCGACCCCAAGGACGTGATCGCCATGGAACGCGGCCGGGAATATGAGGGTTTGTACCACGTGCTCCACGGTGTGATCTCCCCTATGAATCACGTAGGCCCCGACGATCTGCGCATCAAGGAACTGGTGGAACGGGTGGTCAGCGGCGAGGTAAAAGAGGTCATTATGGCCACCAACCCCGACACCGAGGGAGAAGCTACCGCCATGTATCTCTCCCGCCTGCTGCGTCCCTTTGGCGTGACGGTCACCCGACTGGCCTACGGCATCCCCGTGGGCAGCCATCTGGAATTCGCCGATGATGCAACGCTTATGCGAGCATTGGAAGGCCGCAGAGAAATGTAAACCCCTTGCCGAAAAGCATCGTGAGATATTATTTTGCCCACAGACGCAGAACATTCTGCGACTTTGTATAAAAGGAGGAACCCCCATGGAAAACCGCCTGTTTACCAACGAACGCATCCTTGCCTGGCTGCAGTATTTCTGCGACAACACCGAGATCGATCTGGAGCGGGTCA
>CAZDXX010000229.1:0-1976 GCA_964509595.1 uncultured Oscillospiraceae bacterium | reverse complement strand
TTTTATATTATACAATATTTTCATGCTTCTTTCAAGGCTCGAAAAGATGCCGAAGTTGCCTTCGGCTCTTTTCGGTGTCCTATTCGGTTAAACCTATCTTCCATTCTGTTCGTTCTCCTAAAAATCAATTTTCTTTTGAATACCTGCAAGCTGGATTTTAGGACAGTCAGCAAAAGGAAAGAGGATACCCAGAAAATCGGGTATCTTCTCGAAAATCAGAGATTTAGGACAGGCTTTTGGTGAAATCGACGGAGTTTTGACCATCAAAACAAAGAGTAAAAGGGAACGAAAGAATTTCTGTGTTGTAAAAGTGAGGAATATGTTATAAAATAAAAGATACGAATTTTTAACGAGGTGTAATTATGAGCCTTCGCATCGGAATTGACATCGGCTCTACTACTGTTAAGGTGGTTGTGCTGGATGAACAGAATAAGCTTTTGTTCCGCTCTTACGAACGACATTATTCCAAGGCTCGTGAGTGTGCGGCCGAAACATTACGGTCTATTCAGGATCGATTAGCCGGGCAGCAAGTTAAACTTGTAGTCACTGGCTCTGCCGGATTGGGTATGGCCAAAGCAGCCGGGCTGGATTTTGTTCAGGAAGTGTACGCTACCGCAGCGGCAGTTAACGAATATTTTCCGGACACTGACGCAGTTATTGAGCTGGGCGGCGAGGATGCCAAAATCATTTTCTTTGGCGGCGCTCTGGAAGAGCGTATGAACGGTTCCTGCGCCGGCGGTACCGGTGCGTTTATCGATCAGATGGCCACCTTGATGAATGTGTCTATCAATGAGTTGGACGAACTATCTTTGAAGCATGAGAAAATCTATCCCATTGCTTCCCGCTGTGGCGTGTTTGCCAAGAGCGACATCCAGCCCATCCTGAACCAGGGCGGCCGTAAGGAAGACGTGGCAGCTTCCATTTTCCAGGCTGTCGTAGATCAGACCGTTGCAGGATTGACACAGGGACGTGAGTTGAAGGGTAAGATTGTGTTCCTGGGTGGGCCGCTGCATTTCTTGCAGGGCCTGCGAGAGCGCTTTGTTGACACTTTAAAGTTGGATGAAGAACATGCCGTCTTCCCGGAGGATGGAGACTGCTTTGCGGCCATTGGCGCAGCTCTTTGCGCGACCGACTACGCTGAGAACAGCTTTGATTGGATGCTGGAAAAGCTGGAGCAGAGTGTGGACTCCGCCACCACCGTGGATGTGATGCCCGCGTTGTTCACTGATAAGGTAGACTATGATACTTTCCTGGAGCGTCACAATGCCAACCATCCCCCTGAGGTGGATGCGGCTGCCTATGAAGGCCCTGCTTATCTGGGCATCGATGCTGGTTCCACCACCACCAAGATCGCCTTGATCGAACCCCATGGCGGTCTGCTGTATACATATTATCATTCCAACCAGGGCAATCCTGTCGCCATCGTGCTGGAGCAACTGCGAGAGATTTACAAGCTGTGCGGTGACCGCATCCAGATTTGTGGTGCTGCTGTGACCGGTTACGGTGAAGATTTGATCAAGAACGCATTCTCCTGCGATCTGGGTCTGGTCGAAACTATGGCACACTACAAGGCTGCCGCCCACTTTAATCCCGATGTCGATTTTATTATTGACATTGGCGGTCAGGATATGAAGTGTTTTAAAATCCGCAATGGTGCGGTGGACTCCATTATGCTGAACGAGGCGTGTTCCTCCGGCTGCGGCTCCTTTATCGAAACCTTTGCCCGTGCGCTGGGCCATGAAATCGCTGATTTTGCCAAGCTGGGTCTCTTTGCCGAGCATCCCGTGAATCTGGGTTCCCGCTGTACCGTATTTATGAACTCCAGTGTCAAGCAGGCACAGAAGGATGGCGCCAGCGTGGAGGATATCTCCGCTGGTCTGTCTATTTCCATTGTCAAGAACGCCGTGTACAAGGTCATTCGTGCTGCCAGTGCTGATGATCTGGGCAAGCACATCGTGGTGCAGGGCGGTACTTTC
>CAZDXX010000228.1:0-1977 GCA_964509595.1 uncultured Oscillospiraceae bacterium | reverse complement strand
TCCTCGGCTTTCTTCTTTTTCTTTTTGCAATAACGGTCCTCTTCGCTGAAAATGCAGCCGCAGTACTTCTGCATATACATGCCCAACGCCCGAGCTTCGGCCTGACCCTCGCGATAGTGGGGGGAGAAATCATATGGGGCGAATTTGACCCCAAATTTCTGTGCCAGCTTTTCTCCGGTTTCAAAAATCAACGGAGTGTTTTGGTAAGGGCTGACGGTCAAAGTGGTGCAGAATGCATCAAAACCATGCTCGGCGGCGTATTCCGCGGTTTTGGACAAGCGGCTTGCATAACAGTAGCCGCAGCGGTTGTCAATATTGGCAGCAACTGCTTGAACAAAGGGGCGCAGGCCATACTCGTTTTCCACAACCAATTCCATGTTGATGGATTTGGCGTAGTCTACCAGGCAATTGCGGCGGGAGCGATATTCTGTAAAAGGGTGAATGTTGGGGTTATACCAGTAACCCACAGGTTCAATGCCCTCGCTGCGCAGTTGCTTAATGCAGGCGACGGAACAAGGGGCACAGCAGATATGAAGCAGAAGTTTCACGGATAAACCTCCTTGAAAAACAAATACTAAGGATACGTTTATTCTAACAAGGAGGAACCTTTTATGCAAGTACGTGATCTGATGAACCCCGGCGTAGTTTCCATTGCTCCGGGGGAGTCGGCGGCTTTGGCGGCCCGGCTCATGTCCCGGCACAATGTAGGTTCTCTGCCGGTGTGTGGAGAGGACGGTCATCTGCGGGGAATCGTCACCGACCGGGATGTGGTGACCCGTTGTATTGCGGTGGAAGAAGACCCGGCACAGACCCCTGTGCGGGATATTATGACCCGCAACTGTGTTGTGGTTTCTCCAGACGATGATCCCCGGGAGGCCACCCGGCTCATGGCTATGCAGCAGGTGCGCCGCCTGCCAGTCCTGGAACACGGAAAGGTTGTGGGTATGGTCTCGTTGGGGGATCTGGCAACATCTCATGCATTTGCTATGGAGACGTCCAAGGCGTTAAGCGAAATTTCTGAGCAAGTGAAGAAAGCTTAATGAAAGGGGTGCTGCTCTTGTGAGCAGTGCCCCTTTTTAAAACGGTTGAGAGTTCGACTGCCATGTGGTATACTGGAAAAAACAATTCAGGAGGATGCATACATGAATAATTCCGCCGTTCAGGCGCTGAAAGAGCGCCGCAGTATCCGCACCTACGATCCCAACCGCCAGGTCCCTGAAGAGGTCCTGCAGGAGATTCTGCAGGTGGCTATGAACAGCCCTACAGCCCATAACAAGCAGAAGTATCATTTCACCGTCGTGCAGGAACCTGCTCTGTTGGAGCACATGGCCGACCTGATTCGTCAGGTTATGCTCAACGGAACCGAAGAACAGCGTGCCAAGGCGTCCAAACCCGGCTATTCTCCCCTGCACCATGCTCCCACCGTGATTGTCATCACCGGTGAACTGGACGGATTCAATGTGCAGACCGACTGTGGCATTGCCGCCGGAATGATCAGTGCTGCCGCCGAGCACCTGGGTCTGGGCGCCTGTGTGGTTGGGTCTTCCGTCTTTATGTTCAAGACGGAAGAAGGTGTCGAGTTGAAGAAGACGCTTCAAATTCCTGAAACCTACAGAGCTGTCTGCACGGTCACTCTGGGCTACATGGAGGGCGACAAGCCCAATCCTCCCGCCAAGAAGAGCGCGGAAGAACTGATTTCCTACGTGCGATAAGCAAAAACAGAACACGGGGGTTGACTTGTTGAGTCAACCCCCGCGTGTTTTTATGCGGTTATTTCTTAGCGATAGCTTTCTTAGCGGCTTCTGCAATGTGTTCGGCATCCAAACCGTAAGCGGACAGCACCTTCTTGGCAGCACCGGAGCGGCCGAATTCGTCATACACACCGTGACGCACCACAGGAACAGGGCAGTTTTCGGCCACAAACTCGCACACAGCGCTGCCCAATCCACCGATAACGTTGGCTTCCTCGGTGGTAAC
>CAZDXX010000227.1:0-1984 GCA_964509595.1 uncultured Oscillospiraceae bacterium | reverse complement strand
GGGGTTCTGGCGGGGATCATAAGTGCCGATCTCCTCGATGAAACGGCCATCGCGGGGATAACGAGAGTCAGCGACGACAATACGATAGAAAGGAGACTTCTTAGCGCCCATACGACGCAGTCTGATTTTAACCATGGTGTTTTCACCTCCAAAATATAAACATCTGTATCAATGGAAGTATCCAATGACGGGATACGAACCAACATTTTAACCGAAAGGAAATCCTTTCATTTTACCGAAACGGGCAGCCCGTTTCATGTTCTTACCGGAAAACTGCTTGGTCATTTGCTGCATCATTTCGAATTGTTTGAGCAGACGGTTTACATCGACCACTTGAGTTCCGCTGCCGGCGGCAATACGCTTTTTGCGGCTGCTACCCAAAATTGAGGGGTTTTCGCGCTCTTCGGGAGTCATGGAAAGAATGATAGCTTCGGTCTTTGCAAGAGCCTTCTCATCTACAGTGGCACCTTCCAGAGCCTTGGAATTCATGCCTGGAAGCATGCCCATGATGTCATTCAGGGAACCCATGCTCTTGATTTGAACAAGCTGATCATAAAAATCGGCCAGAGTAAACTTGTTCTTGCGAAGCTTCTGTTCCAGTTCGGCAGCTTTCTTTGCATCGAATGAGGCCTCGGCTTTTTCAATCAGGGAAAGAACATCGCCCATACCCAAAATACGGGAAGCCATACGGTCGGGATGGAAGACTTCAATTTGATCAAGCTTCTCGCCAATGCCTGCAAACTTAATGGGCTTACCGGTAACAGCCTTAATGGAGAGTGCGGCACCGCCGCGGGCATCGCCATCCAGCTTGGTCAGCATAACACCGGTGATATCCAGTGCTTCATCAAACGCTTTTGCAGCATTCACCGCATCCTGACCGATCATAGCATCTACAATGAGAAGAATCTCGGTGGGGTTGATGGCCTGCTTCATGACTTTGAGCTGATCCATCAGCTCTTCATCTACATGCAGACGGCCGGCGGTATCCAGAAACACCATATCATTCCCGTGCTTTTTGGCATGCTCAATGCCTGCCTTGGCAATGTCCAATGGGTCGATTTGCCCCATCTGGAACACTGGAATGTCCAACTGTTCACCGACCACTTCCAACTGATGGATAGCAGCAGGACGAAAGGTATCACAGGCGACCAGAAGAGGACGTTTGCCCTGTTTCTTCATCATACCTGCCAGCTTGGCGCCGTTTGTGGTTTTACCGGCACCGTTAAGGCCTACCAACATGACAACGGTAGGTGGAGAAGAAGAAATGGTCAACTTGGTTTCGCCGCCGCCCATCAGGGCAGTCAGTTCCTCGTTGACGATTTTAACGATCATTTGAGCGGGGGTCAGGCTTTCCAATACATCGGAGCCGACGGCGCGCTCGGTTACTTTAGCAACAAACTCCTTGACAACTTTAAAGCTTACGTCCGCTTCCAACAAAGCCAGACGAATTTCACGCATGGCCTCTTTGACGTCGGCTTCAGACAGACGGCCTTTACCGCGCAGACGCTTGAATGTGGCAGAGAGTTTTTCGGTCAGTCCTTCAAATGCCATGGATTACTCCTGTTTCAGCTGCTCGATGGTCTCCTTGACATCGCGTGCCAGATTATCCAACTCACGGTCAAAGTACTTATCACTGTTGATGGAGATGATCTTATCCATATTTTCGGATGCGGCAGTAAGCTGTTTCTGCATTTGGTGAAAACGCTTGATGATGCCGGTCTTATCTTCCATATCGGTCATAATGCCCTCTGCTCGGACGATTACATCACGCACGCCCTGACGGCTGATACCGTAATTTTCGGCAATTTCAGCCAAAGAGAGGTCCTCGTTATAGTAGAGGTCGAAGAATTCCTGTTGACGTTCTGTCAAAAGTTCGCCATAGAAGTCATAAAGCATGGTCATACGGTATGCCTGATTCTTCATTTTTTAGCACCTCCACAAGATGTTGTGTAAAGTCAATTGCCTTTACGAAAAGATACTATAC
>CAZDXX010000226.1:0-2011 GCA_964509595.1 uncultured Oscillospiraceae bacterium | reverse complement strand
TGAATGGAAACCACGCCGGGATTTTTGCTCTTGGTATTCAGCATACTGTAAATGGTAGAGGGCGGTACCCCGCACTCGTTGGCCAAACCGTTGACCGTCCATCCGCGTTCCGAACATAGCACTTGAATCCGCAGTGCAACCGCTTCTTTTGCGTTCATTTTCATACCCCCGTTTCGATATATCGCAAATTCAGCATAATATTTTTGCGATATATCGTGTGGGATATGTCCCAAATTATAAAATCATGTTATTATATATGGGATATATCCCATATAAGGAGTGGAACACATGAAAAAGAAGCAACTCTCCAAGAAAACCCGATTGATTTTGAGTATCATCATCCTTTTGATTTGCATTGCGCTGGCATGGGGACTGGCAGACTACCTCGGTGACCTTTCATTGATTTTTATTTTCCCCGCCGGATTCTCTTTTGTCCTGTTAAATCCGGAGTTGATGAAAGGCGAATAACAAAGCAGCGGAGCCGGTTGGCTTCGCTGCTTTGCATATATGGGTATTTACTTAACCGTCATGAGTAATTCTCCAGCCTTGACATCACAACCTTCAGCAACAAACACTTCATCCACGGTGCCTGTAATACGGGCCACGATGGAGGTCTCCATCTTCATGGCCTCGATGATTGCGACCACCTGGTTCTCCTCCACGGTATCGCCGCTCTTGACGTTGACCTTGGACACCATACCGGGAATGGACGAGCCAATCTGGCTCTTGTCTTCGGGCTTTGCCATGACCACGATCTTGCCCTTGACCTCGGCGTGTTTGTCGGGTACAGCCACCTCGCGGCGCATGCCATTGAGCTCAAAGTTGACATTGCGGGTTCCGTCTTCATTCAGGTCCCCCAGACCGAGGTACTTAATGACCAGCGTCTTGCCGTCTTCAATATTGATCTTATTCGTTTCACCCAGAGCCATACCGTTGAAGAACACGTGACTGCCCATGCGCATGATGTATCCGTACTCTTTGCGGTGCTCATGATACTCTTTAAACACCTTGGGATAAAAGCAGTAGGCAATCATGGCCCGCATGTCAATTTCACCATCGTTCATAAATTCCTTCATCTCCGCGCGCACGGCAGCAAAGTCCACCGCCGGCAGCAACTCGCCGGGACGACATGCAATGGGTTCTTCACCCTTCAAAACCACTTCCTGCAAACCCTCCGGCTGAAAGCCCCAGGCAGGCTGACCCATCATACCCTTGAAGTAGGACACCACGGAGTCAGGGAACGCCAGGCTCTTGCCGCGCTCCAGAATATTCTCGGGCGTCAGGTCGTTCTGCACCATGAAGATGGCTAAGTCGCCCACCATCTTGGAGGAAGGTGTCACCTTTACGATATCGCCCAGCATATCATTGACGGTCTTGTACATCTCCTTGACTTCTTCAAAACGATGGCCCAGACCCAAACTGACAACTTGGGGCTTCAGATTGGTGTACTGTCCCCCGGGAATCTCGTAGCGATAAATATCGGTGGTAGGACTCTTCAACCCCTCATCAAAGCTTGCATAGCGCAGGCGCACGTCGGCCCAGTAGTGATCCAGCAGCTGCAGTTTCTGCAGATCCAGACCTGTGTCGCGCTCGTTGCCTTCCAAAGCGGCGACCACGGCGTGCATGGAGGGCTGGCTGGTCAGGGAGGACATGGACGCGGTTGCCACGTCCACGATATCCACGCCGGCTTCGGCAGCCATCAGCAGAGCAGCCACCTGATTTCCGGTGGTATCGTGGGTATGCAGGTGGATGGGGATGCCGATTTCCTGCTTCAGCGCAGACACCAGCTTTTTGGCAGCGTAGGGTTTCAACAGGCCGGACATATCCTTGATACACAGAGTGTGGGCGCCGCGGCGCTCCAGTTCCTTGGCCAGGTTTACATAGTAATTCAGCGTATACTTGTCGCGCTTGGGATCGAGGATATCACCGGTGTAGCAAATGGCAGCCTCGCAGACCTTGCCCTGCTTGATGACCTCGTCCATGGCCACTTCCATGCCGGGAATCCAGTTCA
>CAZDXX010000225.1:0-2032 GCA_964509595.1 uncultured Oscillospiraceae bacterium | reverse complement strand
TCTGCAGCAGGCGGGTCTGGGGGCCCATCTGCACGGAGATCATGCGGGTCAGCTCCAGATCGTGAATCTTCTTTTCAAAGCGGTTGCACAGGTTAGCCATATCGTTGTAAGCCTGAGCATCCTCCTGAGCGCCGGTCTGCTCGGCCTTCTTGCGCAGTTCTTCCAGCTCGCCGGCACGGACGGCTTCCAGACGCTTCTTACCCGCCAGAATATACATGGTCAGTTCCTTGTGATACTTGGTGTTCAGCTCATACATCTGATCCAACATGGCAATGTCCTTCATCAGGGTCACCTGGTGGCCCTCCAGAACATCCACGATCTTGTCCACATTGGCCTCGGCCTTGGAGTAGGAGGCTTTCATGGCCTCCAGCTCATTGCGCTTCTTCTGGAAGATACCGCGCAAGCCCTTCTTTTCCTCCACATTGAAGCCCTTCAGTTCGACCACCAGGCTGGACAGAGCGTCACCCACTTCGCCCAGATCCTTGGTGCGCACGCTGTTCAGGGCATTCTCGGAGAAGTTGGAGATATTCTTCTGGGCGGCAGCACCGTACTGCAGCACCACAGCGGAGTCGGTAATGTCGATCTTGTCGGCAAAATCGTTGACCATCTTGCGCTCGGCCTCGGTCAGCATGCTCTCATCCAGCTTGACGGCATTGGCATCGCGCTCGGCCTGGGCAGCAGCGGCAGCGGTCGCTTCGTCCGCAGCGGTGGCTTCCAGCGTCAGGGTGGGTGCGGCAGGCGCAGCAGCGGCAGCGGTATTCAAGTCAGGGGTCAGAGTCAGCTCGGGCATCATATTTTCGGTCATAGTATTTACATCCTTTCGAATTATTCCATATTGATCTGCGTGCCGCCAATGCCCTCACGGGACAGCATCTGTTCCATGACAGTGATGTCGGTGGAAATGTCCAGCGCTTCATCCCCGAACAGGGCATCCAGCTGTTTGTCAAAGGCCGCGACGATGGTGTCCATCATATCCTCGATTTTCGTTTTGGTCCCATCAATATTCTCTCCGGAAGCACCCACGTCAGCCATACGGTCATAGGCGTTGAGCAGCTTCAGCGTGGTGGGCAGATAATAATTCAAAAAGCGGCGAATCTGGGGCAGCTTATCGGGATTCTGTACCACTTGGGCAATAATTTTTTTCGTAGTGGACTCCAACCGATCGATCTGCGCGGAGATCGTGGGATCCTCAATATTATCATTCAGGCGGCGCATTTCACTGACCGCGCGGTCGCGCTCTTTGATCAGCGCATCGATCTCCGGATTTCCGGTGGTTTCCGGTTCCTTCTTTTCTTCCTTCTTTTGCGGCTCGGGGTCCGCGGTGGTGTAGGTCTTGTTGGGCCAAATCACCTTGCCGATACAGAACACCGCCACCGACGCAATGGCTGCCAAAATAAAATGGTGTACCTTATACAGGGGGAAAAACAACCCCCATACGATCCAAAGCACCGCCACAGCATAGATGGGAGCCACAGACTTTTTTGTGATTGTCGCCATCGCGCACCTCCTGTAACAACTTAATTATATGTCATTTTATTTTACTTCTGTCTTCGCCCAAGTGTCAAGAACACATTGACATTATCAACAATTCTTAATAAAATAAAATGAATCTAAGTACGAAAGAAGAATTTGTCATGATGACGCTCGATCAATTCAAAGCTGCCCGCGCTGTTCTGGCCGGTGTTTTGCGCGATACTCACCTGGTTTATTCCCCTGCTCTGTCCAAGTCCTGTGACAATCAGGTATACATCAAACCGGAAAACATGCAGATCACCGGCGCGTACAAAATCCGTGGTGCATATTATAAAATCAGCACCCTGACGCAGGAGCAGAAGGACAAGGGTCTGGTCACCGCCTCCGCCGGCAACCACGCTCAGGGCGTGGCTTACGCCGCCCAGCACGCCGGCGTGTCCGCCACCATCGTCATGCCCACCACCACACCGCTGGTCAAGGTGAATAACACCAAGGACTACGGCGCCAAGGTCATCCTCGACGGAGAGACCTTTGACGACGCGGCCGCCCTGGCCGCTCA
>CAZDXX010000224.1:0-2049 GCA_964509595.1 uncultured Oscillospiraceae bacterium | reverse complement strand
CGGGGGGGACGCATGGGGTCCTTATTAAGGGTGTTGCCCTGTTCATAGGGAGAGATGTGCATACCGTGGACGCGGATCTCCCCGTCCTTGACGATGCAGTAGGAGTCCTTCAGGTTCACGTTGCCCTTGCGGATGGACTTGACCTCGGTACCGGCCAGCTCAATGCCGCATTCGTATTTGTCCTCCACGAAATAGTCGTGGTAGGCCTTCTTATTGTTGGACACGACTTTGATAGACGGTTGTTCGGCCACGGGATCACCTCCTCCGCGATGTCAGGATTGATAGTATACCATAAAAATAATAAAACCGCAAGCGTTCCTTGTCACCAACCTGCGACAAGGTTCGACCCGGAAAAATCTTTCAATTCTCGTAATTTACACAATACAACTCTTGCTTTTCCTGTCGATTCTGATAGAATAATTTGGTTAAGAATTTTTTCTGTCATTTTCTGATTTTTCGGGAACCTTTTTGCTATACCTGCGTCTAAGGCTTCGTGACCGCAAAAGCGGTGACAAAAAATCAGCTTTCAAGCAACATACTTACACTTTGTAAAGGAGAATTTCCCCCATGAAAAAGCGTATTCTGGCCCTGCTGCTCATTGCAGCCATGACCTTCACCCTGCTGGCCGCCTGCGGCAGCAAAGACAACGGCAGCGCCGACAACACCCCCGACACCGAGGCTCAGGACCCCTCCTTCGGCTGCGACCTGAATGAGTTCTACAACAACATCATGAACGCCGCCGGCGAGGCCCCCGCCATGATGGAGCTGACCGGCGAGATGCTGGATGGCACCTATGAGGGTCTGTCCGCAGTGGACACCAAGCAGTGCGTGGTCTACTCCCCCGCTATCGGCGCCGTGGCCGTGGAATTTGCCTTTGTTGAGGTCGCCAATTCTGCCGACGTGGAGACCGTGAAGGCTATCTTCGAGAAACGGATCGACAACCAGATCCACGGCGGCGCTTTCTACCCTGCCACCATCGAGGGCTGGCAGAACCACTCCGAGATCGTGGTCATCGACAACTTCGTGTGCCTGTTCGTCTGCTCTGAGAAGGACGGCATGATCGAGGCCTTCCGCAGCGGCACCGACGTGCCTGCATGGGGCGCTGCTCCTGAGGCAGACGTTGAGGGCGACGTGGGCATCATGGACATGCCCGTGGAAGACGGCCCCGCCGCCTTCGATCCCGACTATGATGTCGAAGTCGAAGATTCCGTCCCCGCTGTTGAGACCTCCACCGCTCCTGAAGCAGAACAGCCCGTGGCGCAGCCCATCGTGTCCGGGCAGCCTAAGCCCGAGGCCACTCCCGCTCCCTCCGCTCCCGCTGCCAACGGCGTGGATCTGGAGACCTTCTACAACGACCTGTACGCCAAGCTGTACCCCATGAGCGCCGAAGGCTACTCCACCGGCCCCTTCGTGGAAGACTTTGCCGCCATGCCCGAGATGCTGGACGGTTTCTACCCCGGTCTGAGCGCTGTGGGCACCAAGCAGCTGCACGTCTACATGCCCGCCATGACCGGCGTTCCCTATGAGCTGGTTCTGGTCGAGGTGGCCAACAACTCCGATGTGGAGACCGTCAAGACCATCCTGCAGACCCGCATTGACACCGAAAAGGCCAACCAGTTCGCCTACCCCTCCGTCATTGAAAACTGGGAACTGAACTCCCGTATCGCCGTCAACGGCAACTTCATCCTGATGGCTGTCACCTCCGACTGTGATGCCTACGTGGACGCTTTCAACGCACTGTTTTAAGGCGCGGGAGGACGATATCCTCCCCTACATTTACGACTGATCCCTTTTTGTAGGGGCGGATTCCATATCCGCCCGGTAAAAAACCGGGGCCCCCACGGGCGGATATGGAATCCGCCCCTACGTTTTGTTTTTGGACATACTACCATCAAATCACAAATTGAGGTGACGTTATGGTCTTCTCAACTCCATATTTCCTGTTCCTGTATCTTCCCATCGTCCTGCTGCTGTACTACATCGTCCCCCTGAAATGGCGCAATCTGGTGCTGCTGATCGTCAGTCTGGCCTTCTACGGCTGGGGCGAGC
>CAZDXX010000223.1:0-2060 GCA_964509595.1 uncultured Oscillospiraceae bacterium | reverse complement strand
TACAGTGAGTATGCGGATAAGTATCTGAAGGATATTTTAATGGAAGCTGTGTAAAGAAAACGACAGATTGACAAGGGGCTGCTGCGAAATACATCGCAGCAGCCCCTTTTTGACGGAATAGTCCGGTACCTGTCAAATCTTCTTGATTTTCCAAATCAGCAGGAGTATACTGTAAATTAACAAAAAAGAAATGATTGATAAGACGACCGAGCAAAGGAGTGCCTATGGGAAAATCAATGCGCGGGGGGACTGTTGTAACTGCGCTGGATGGCCTGAGCGCCGGTGCGGAAGATCAGCAGGAGCAGTACGGAAAAGTTGGGAAGGTCCCCATTCCCGAAGGGGTCAGCCGCAAACAACTGGTGCGGGACGTGACCTTGCTGGCTTGGCCCAGCTTGCTGGAGCTGATCCTGACCCAGTTGACCAGTCTGGCCGACCAGATTATGGTGGGCCGCATCCCCGGTGAGATGGGTATTATCGGTCTGGCGGCGGTGGGATTGTCCTACCAGCCGAAATTTCTGTTGATGACGGCGGTCCAGGCCCTGAACGTGGGCGCGACGGCGGTCATTGCCCGCTTCCGCGGCCAGCAGAATCAGGAAAAGGCCAACCAGGTCTTTCGTCAGGCCCTGCTGTTCAATTTCCTGGTCTCCATCGTGCTGACGGTGGTGGGCCTGTTCGCTGCCGAGTGGATGGTGGCCTTTATGGGCACCAACATCTCTCCGGAGACCCTGCGAAGCGGCACCGAGTACCTGCGCATCCAGTTCTGCGGAATGATTCCGCTCTGCCTGACCTTTACGATCACGGCGGCTTTACGCGGTATCGGAAATACTCGGGTGCCGTTGATTTACAACACGGTTGCAAACGTGGCCAATCTGATTTTGAACTACATTCTGATCTACGGCAAGCTGGGCGCTCCCGCTATGGGTGTGGCAGGTGCATCTTTGGCAACTGTTTTGGGTCAGACTGTGGCATTTATCATCGCTGCGATTTTCATCTGTAAGAAGAAAAATCGTTCTTATGTGTACTTCTCCGCGAAGGAACCTTTCCGCTTCGATGGAACCATCATGAGCAGTATCATCCGTATCGGCCTTCCTGCCATGGTGGAGCAGCTTCTCATGCGTGCCGGCATGATCATCTTCGGCCGCGCGGTGGCCGGTCTGGGCGATTTGAAATTCGCTACCCACCAGATTCTGATGAGCATTCAGTCCTTCAGTTTTATGCTGGGTCAGGCCTTTTCCACCGCCTCCACCACCATGGTGGGGCAGAGTCTGGGCAAGCGACGGTACGACATGGCGGTGGTATATCTGCGGCAGACCCGGAATGTGGGCCGAATCGCTGCCGTGGTGCTGGCCGTGCTGGTCATCCTCATCCGCCGTGCTATCATGAGTGTGTTTACCACCGACGGGGCGGTGATCGCCATGGGCAGCGAAATTCTGATTTTGATTGCCCTGAGTCAGCCCATTCAAGCCGACCAATTCATTATTTCCGGCGGTCTGCGGGGTGCCGGCGACACCAAATTCACTGCTTTTGCCACCCTTGTAACGGTGCTGGGCGTGCGGGCTTTGCTGGCTGTGGTGTTGATCAACGTGTTTGGACTGGAGCTTTGGGGTGCCTGGATCGCCCTGGTCTGTGATCAGATTTTGCGTACTGTGATGTCCTATTGCCGCTTCCGCAGCGGCGTCTGGAAAACCGCCAACCGAAAGCGGTTTGAGAAAAAAGCATAAAAAATAACACGGGAACTTCGGCAAAGCCGGGGTTCCCGTGTCAATTTTCCTCTAAAATGCCGAAGTCTGGGTGCGAAAGAAGCCTGCTGCATTCTGCGACAGGCCCCTTGTGCTTGTTTATTCAGGCAGATAAAGGGTGGGGTCCACAGCAAAACTATCCTCGCTCATTTCCAGGTGGAGATGAGGGGCACTGCTGCTCTCAGCCAGCGCGGTGTGGCCCACGCGGCCAATGGGATCGCCGGTCATGACGTCGTCACCCACTGCCACTGCGGGTTCTGCGGCCAGATTGGCGTAGGTGCTGTACAGACCGTCGCCATGGTCGATGATTACGGTGGTACC
>CAZDXX010000222.1:0-2063 GCA_964509595.1 uncultured Oscillospiraceae bacterium | reverse complement strand
AAGCAGCTCCCCGAGGACAAGCATAAAGGCTTTATCGTGGGTACCGATGATTATATGACAAAACCCATCGATGAAGAAGAAATGCTCCTTCGTATCAAAGCACTCCTCCGCAGAGCACAGATCGCCAGTGAGCGCAAGATGACCATTGGTGATGTCGTACTGGACTATGATTCGCTCACGGTCACAAAAAATGGCGAAACGCAGGAATTGCCGCAAAAGGAGTTTCTGCTTCTGTATAAGCTGCTCTCATATCCCGGGAAAGTTTTTACCCGTATCCAGCTTATGGATGAGATTTGGGGGACTGAAAGTGATACCGGATGGGAAACTGTCACCGTCCATATCGGACGCTTGAGAAAGCGTTTTGAAGGATGGACTGAGTTTGAGATCGTATCTGTCAGAGGACTTGGCTATAAAGCGATAAAGAATGTATGAAAGTGAAAGACATGGTCAAGCGCATTTTTACGGTCTTACTTTTCTTTGTGATTTTTCTCGGTTTGAATCTACTGTGTATTCAGCTGTTTTAGGGGGGAGTTCGATGAAAAGGAAAGAAGAACGGAAGCATCGTTTATCGGTTACGCTGCTTTTCTCTGCAATCGTTATTTTGATTTTCGTATCCATTCTGCTGTTGGTAGGTTTTGGACTGTATATTCTTTTCAGCGTTGGTGTTCTCTCAGGACCGGAAAGCAGCGAGATACCTACAACTGAGTTGATCGTCATTTTTGTCGGTTCAAGCATTCTTGTAGGAAGCTGCATGACTCTGCTCCTGTCCAAATATCCCATGAAGCCGGTTAATAATCTGCTCAACATCATGAATCGGCTGGCATCCGGGGACTTTTCTGTCCGAATTAAGATTCCCAAACCATGGGACGAGCATCCCGGTATTATGGAGCTATCAGACAGTTTTAATAAAATGGCGGAAGAACTGCAAAGTACTGAAATGCTGCGCAGTGATTTTATCAATAATTTTTCCCATGAGTTTAAAACTCCCATCGTGTCAATTGCCGGTTTTGCAAAGCTGCTCAAAAGGGAGCAGCTTACAGAGCAGCAGGCAGAGTACGTCAGGATCATTGAGGAAGAATCACTGCGTCTGTCTGACATGGCGACCAATGTTTTGAATATGACCAAGGTGGAAAATCAATCGATTCTTACCGATGTAACCACTTATAACCTCTCGGAACAGCTGCGCGCCTGCATTTTGCTGCTCAGCAGCAAATGGGAAAAGAAGGAAATTGAATTTTTGCTCGATTTCCAGGAACATGATGTTACGGGTAACGAAGAACTGCTGAAGCATGTTTGGCTCAACCTGATCGATAATGCGGTCAAGTTTTCGCCCCAGAATGGTACGGTGGAAGTTGTGATTGCCGATTACATTGGGTTTGTTGAGGTTTCGGTCATCAACAAGGGGATCGCGATCGCCCCCGAAGACCAGAAAAAGATCTTCAACAAGTTTTATCAGGCGGATGAATCTCATTCCACACAGGGAAACGGTGTTGGACTGGCCATTGTGAAGAAGGTAGTCGATCTGCATGAAGGCATTGTAACGGTACACAGCGAAAGTGGTGTGACCATGTTCTCCGTCCGACTGCCGAAAGTAGAATGAAAAACCGGGGAACGATGTATCACAACATTGTTTCCCGGTCTCTTTATCACTTTTTGAACAAAATATGTTTTTTTGATCTCCAATGCGGCATCCAGTAATCTTTTCCGTAGGCGATGACCTCTGCCAGCAAACATAGAGGCAGGGCCGCAAAGAAATCCAGGGCCGAGTGCTGTTTGATAAACATGGTGGACAGACAGATGAGAACGGCGGCGATCACCACAAAAACCTTCCACGCTTTGCTTACATCCCGCTCTTTCAGCCATGCAGAAGCAATTCCGATAGAGCATGCAACATGCAGCGACGGGCATACGCCGGTGTTTGTGTCAACAGAATAGAGCATACCGACCAACTGCGTCAAAATGTTGTCCCTGGCGAACTCCAATGGACGCAGATCCTGTCTGGATGGAAACAAAATGTAAATTGCCGAGGCAACCACCTGGGCGACGATGAAGAACGTCATGAC
>CAZDXX010000221.1:0-2065 GCA_964509595.1 uncultured Oscillospiraceae bacterium | reverse complement strand
TTCTGTATGCCGTTATGATGATCCTTATCCTATTCCCAAGGATCCCGGACACAGCTGCCAATGGAATGATCATTGGTTGTGGTTTGCTCATGTTGGCGTCTTTATTTATGTATGTCCGATTTTATATGCAGTTTTGGCGCAGAAAAAAATACGCATGATCAGAAACAGATAAATCCGGAGAAAGGAGTTTTTTGCTATGAAAAAAGACACGAAGAAGCTATTGGTTGGGGCCGGCGTTGTTGCCACCGTCGGCGCAGCCGCCGTGGTAGTTTCCCATGGCATTACCAAGTACTTAGTAAATGCGGCATTGAATCGGGAAGAACCAAAGAGTATGACCAAGCTGAAAAAGCGGTTAACTGCCACGCAACAGGATAATGAAACTGTGGAAAAAGTTCTGGCCGATGCCCAGAAGCTGGAAGCACAGGTTGATGAAACCATCGTGATCGAAAGCAGCGATGGACAACTGCTTGTTGGCCACTGGTGCGGCTGTGAAGATCCTCAGCGCATTATTCTGGCCATGCATGGCTGGCGGTCCAGCTGGTCCAATGATTTCGGTGCCATCGCTGATTTCTGGCACGACAACCACTGCTGCGTTCTCTATGTGGAGCAGCGTGGTCAAAACGAGAGCAGCGGCGAGGTCATGGGCTTTGGTGTGCTGGAGCGCTATGACTGTCTGGAGTGGATCCGGTGGATCGACGAACACAATGTAAATCAACTCCCGATTTACCTGTGTGGAATTTCCATGGGAGCTACAACGGCGCTGATGGCCTCCGGCCTAGGTCTTCCTGAAAGTGTACATGGAATCATGGCTGACTGTGGTTTTACGTCCATCCATAATATCTGGAAGCACACCGTAAAAAATAATCTTCATCTGCCCTATGATCTTTGGTGGAGAGATGCAAAAGCGATGTGCGAGAAAAGAACTGAGGCAGGCAGCTATACGCACTCTACAGTGGATGCATTAGAAACCAATACCACCCCGGTCCTGTTTATTCATGGCGAGGATGATCAGTTTGTACCTGTGACTATGACCCATGAAAACTACGAGGCCTGCACTGCGCCTAAGTATCTTCTGCTTGTTCCAGGTGCAGCGCATGGCATGAGCTATCTCGTGGATAAAATCAAATATGAAGAAACCGTACTACAGTTCTGGCGGGAGTTTGATGTTAAAGCGCCTCAGCCTATACAAAGCGATCAAAGCAGTATGTAATCAAAAATAAAGTAAGTCAAAATATATGATATTGGAGGTTTTTCCCATGAAATCAATGAAGCAAAACGCAAACGGCATCGTTCTCTGTTTGTTCGAAATCCTGGTTGGCATTCTGCTTCTGATCAACCCGATCGGCTTCACATCCGGCATTATCATTACGGCGGGTATCGTTTTACTGGTTATTGGTATCATCAGTATTGTCAAATACTTTAAAACTGATGCGCAGAAGGCTGCTTCCGGGCAGATGCTGGTGAAAGGTCTTGCGGCTCTGCTTGCTGGTGGTTTCTGCGTCTTTGAGTCCCATTGGTTTATTGTCACATTCCCGGTGCTTACGATCATCTATGGTATCGTTACACTGGTGACCGGCCTTGGAAAAGTACAGTTGACTGTGGACTTGCTCCGTCGGAAAAACAAGAAGTGGTTTTTTGCCGCCATCAGTGCCGTTGTTTCCATCATTTGCGCTGTTGTGATCATTCGGAGTCCCTTTGCTTCCACTGCGGTTCTGTGGATGTTTACCGGAATTAGTCTGATCGTTGAGGCCGTATTAGACGTCATCACTCTTATTGTTACCGGAAAAGGCAAGGAGACTGCTGCATAAAAGAGGGAGTAAGTTGTGTTCCTCTTGTCCATTGGAACAAGTTTTGTGTAAAGTGATTGCGCCTTTCAAGCTTAATTCTTTTCTTGAGGTTTTTTATTCCTTCTCGGATGAATATAAGAGTAATATTCTGACGGAGAATTCTCATTAAATGTAACGTAGTAAATAACGAAAGGCCTCTGAAATCAACTGATTTCAGAGGCCTTTTTGGTCCCCCGACCGATGATGAATCCGAACGCCAAGGAATATAATTGAGGGGG
>CAZDXX010000220.1:0-2139 GCA_964509595.1 uncultured Oscillospiraceae bacterium | reverse complement strand
GTAAGCTGTACGGCGCCCGTCTGGCTCGTGCCGTCACCATCCAGTACGGCGGCTCCATGAACGCAAAGAACGCCGCTGAACTGCTCTCTCAGGACGACGTGGACGGCGGTTTGATCGGCGGTGCTTCCCTGAAACCCGCTGACTTCATGGAGATCATCAACGCCGCTAACCAGGAATAATCCAGCCGGCCACGTCGCATCGGGAACCCAACGGAAGTCCAGCATAAGCGAGTTTCGTCGGGAGAGGAGGAGCAGCGAAATGAACGAGTTTTCGCCCCAGGCGGAAACGAGCGATATGGAGCTTGCGACGACGAGGACGGCGGTTTGATCGGCGGCGCTTCCCTGAAACCCGCTGACTTCATGGAAATTATTAATGCAGCAAACCAAGAGTAATTTCAATTCGACGTTAGGCAGGCATCGCCTGCATTAAGGAGAATTTGCTTGAAAACACCTACAACTCTTATTATTATGGATGGCTACGGTCTGCGTGATGCATCCGAAGGCAATGCCGTCATAAACGCCCGCACCCCGAACCTGGATCAGCTTTGGGCGGAGCATCCTCACACTACTCTGTCTGCCTCCGGACTGGACGTGGGTCTGCCCGAAGGCCAGATGGGCAACAGCGAGGTGGGTCACACCAACATCGGTGCCGGTCGTGTAGTCTTTCAGGACCTGCCCCGCATCACTCTGGACATCAAAGAGGGCGGTTTCTTCCAGAACAGTGCCTACGTTAGCACCATGGACACCTGCAAAGAGAAGGGTACCGCTCTTCACCTGTACGGTCTGCTCAGCGACGGTGGTGTCCACTCTCACATTGAGCACCTGTTTGCCATGCTCCGCATGGCAAAGGAACGCGGCCTGACCAAAGTTTACGTTCACTGCTTCCTGGACGGCCGTGACGTAGCTCCCTCTTCCGGCAAAGGCTTTGTAGCGCAGCTGCAGGAGTATCTGAACGAACTGGGCGTGGGCAAAATCGCCACCGTCATGGGTCGCTATTATGCCATGGATCGAGACAACCGTTGGGAGCGTGTCGAGCGCGCCTACGCCGCCATGGTCTACGGCGAGGCCCCCTTCGAGGCCGACCCCGTGGTCGCCGTCCAGAAATCCTATGACACCAATGTCACTGACGAGTTCATGGAACCCGTGGTATGCTGTGAGGACGCTCAAATTCAGGAAGGTGACTCCATCATCTTCTTTAACTTCCGTCCTGATCGTGCCCGCGAGATCACCCGTACTTTTGTAGATCCCGAGTTTGACGGTTTTGAACGCAAAAACGGCTTCTTCCCCGTGCAGTACGTCTGCACTACCGAATATGATGCCACCATGCCCAACGTGACTGTGGCCTACCCCCGTGAGAAACTGAACAACATCTTTGGCGAATACATTGCTGAACTGGGCCTGACCCAGCTGCGCATTGCCGAGACCGAGAAATACGCTCATGTCACCTTCTTCTTCAACGGCGGCGTGGAGCAGACCTTCTCCGGCGAAGATCGCTGTTTGATTGCCTCTCCCAAAGTACCCACCTATGACCTGAAGCCTGATATGAGTGCCCGTGAGGTCACCGAAGAGGCTGTCAAGCGTATTGAAAGCGGCGAGTATGATGTGATCATTTTGAACTTCGCCAACTGTGACATGGTCGGTCACACCGGTATCTACGAGGCCGCTCGCATGGCCGTAGAAGCAGTAGATGAGTGCGTGGCAAAAGTGGTGGAAGCCACCGCAAAAATGGGCGGTATCTCAATCATTACCGCCGACCACGGCAACGCCGAGCAGATGACCGACGAAACCGGCGCTCCCTTTACCGCTCACACCACCAATCTGGTTCCCTTCATTATTATCGGTGTGGATGTGAAGCTGCGCGAAGGCCGTCTGGCCGACATTGCCCCCACCATGCTGGATTTGATGGGTCTGTCGAAGCCCTTGGAGATGACCGGCGAAACCCTGATTTTTTAATTAAACTTATAAAAATACAATAGATAAAAGGAGTAATTTCATCATGAAGCAGATGATCGAAATCGTTGACGTTCTGGGCCGCGAGATTATGGATAGCCGCGGCAACCCCACTGTTGAGGTAGAAGTTTATCCGGAAGCCGGCACCATGGGCCGCGCCGCCGTCCCCTCCGGCGCATCCACCGGTATC
>CAZDXX010000219.1:312-2206 GCA_964509595.1 uncultured Oscillospiraceae bacterium | reverse complement strand
GGCCAGAAGCACCGCCCCGTCATGATCCACCGCGTGGTTCTGGGCTCCATCGAGCGCTTCATTGGCGTTATTACCGAGCACTTTGCCGGTGCCTTCCCTGTGTGGCTGAACCCTGTTCAGGTCAAAATTCTGCCCATTACCGACCGCGCCGCCGAGTATGCCGACCAACTGTCCGCTGCTCTGGACACTCAGGGTTACCGTGTTGAGGTGGACCACCGCAACGAGAAGATCGGCAAGAAGATCCGCGAGGCTCAGCTGGCCAAGACTCCTTACATGCTGGTCGTCGGCGACCGCGATGTGGAGAACCAGACCGTCTCCGTCCGTCTGCGCACCGGCGAGGATCTGGGTGCCATGTCCCTGGCCGAGTTTATCGACCGCATTCAGGACAAGGTCAACACCAAAGCTTTGGATCTGTAAGCACCTGTCGAAGGTGAATTCTACAAAACTTTTACAAACTGAAACACCCCCGACCGCGATGGTCGGGGGTGTTTTTTATGGCGTAAATCTGTTTTATTAGGCGCGCTGATTCTTCACAGCTTCGAAGTCTTCTTGGATCTCCTTGGAAGGAGGCGCAGTAAGCAGAGAGACCACTACAATACAAATCGAGGAGAAGATGAACGCAGGCAGCAATTCGTAGATGGCAAAAGCTCCACCGAGCTTGCTGATGCCCAGCTTCCAGATAAAGACCATGGCAGCGCCGCCGACCATACCGGCGATGGCGCCGGGCTTGTTGATTCGTTTCCAGAACAGGGAGAACAGCATCAGCGGGCCAAAGGTAGCACCCAGGCCACTCCACGCGAAGGAAACAACGCGGAAGATCACGCTGTTTTCATCCATAGCAATGATGGCGGCAACGAGGGCGATGGCCAACAGAGTGGCTCGGGAGACGGCCAGGACCTGCTTGTCGGTAGCGTTCTTCTTAATGACGCCCTGGAAAATGTTCTTGGAAACCGCAGAGGCAGCAATCAGCAGATAGGAATCGGAAGAACTGATGGTGGCTGCCAGAATGCCGGCCATGACAAAGCCTGCCAGGATGGGAGGCAGAGAACTGGTTGCCAGAGTGATGAAGATGTTCTCCGCGCTGGTAGCGGTCAGGTGAGCGGTGGGGAACAAATTGCGGCCGATAATGCCGATGAACACGGCCACTGCCAGAGAGATAACGACCCAGATCATAGCAATTCTTCTGGAACGGGTCAGTTCCTCTTCCTTGCGGATGGCCATGAAGCGCAGCAGCACCTGAGGCATGCCAAAGTAACCCAGACCCCAGGCCAGCATGGAGCAGACGTTAAGCCAGCCGTAGTCGGTGGCAGCACCGAACACAGGCTTGCCAGCTTCCACGATTTGCTGTCCGGCCTCGTTCAAAGTGGGAGTAGCCAGACCAAAGAACTCAAAGAAGCCGGGGATGGACTTTGCATTCTCCACCACAGCACCAATGCCGCCGGCATTGAAGATGCTGACGATCAAAATAACAGCCAGCGCAATGATCATAACAATGCCCTGCATGAAGTCGGATGCGCTCTCAGCCAGGAATCCGCCCAGGATGGTGTACAGCAACACGAACACGGCGCCGACGATCATCATGGTCCGGTAAGGCAGGCCAAACAGGGTCGAGAACAGCTTGCCGCAGGTAACAAAGCAGCTTGCCGCATACACCGCAAAGAAAATCAGGATGAACAGGGCCGCAAAGGTCATGATGGTCTTGTTCTTCTCACGGAAACGGTTGGAGAAAAACTCCGGCAGAGTAATGGAATTGTTGGCACGAATGCTGTAACGGCGCAGGCGCTTGGAAACGATCAGCCAGTTCAGGTAAGTACCCACTGCCAGACCGATGGCAGTCCATGCCGCATCGGCCAGACCGCACCAGTATGCCACACCGGGCAAACCCATCAGCAGC
>CAZDXX010000219.1:0-302 GCA_964509595.1 uncultured Oscillospiraceae bacterium | reverse complement strand
CCAGCCGCTCATGTCGGAAGCTTCTGCGCTCATAGCGGTGACCCAGGGGCCCAGAGAGCGGCCGCCCAGGAAGTAATCATCGGAGCTTTTGTTTGCTCTCTTTGCAAACACGACACCGATCAAAATGACGATCGCCATGTAAATGACCATGGAAACCAGAATTTGGATCGTTTGACTATCCATAGTTATGTATTCCCTCCATTTTTTCAGCTCGCAACAGCTTGATGCATTACACTTTATCATGTTTTCATGAAAAATTCAACTGATTAAAGCAAAAAAGTATCCAAACTTTTGAAGTTTTT
>CAZDXX010000218.1:0-2218 GCA_964509595.1 uncultured Oscillospiraceae bacterium | reverse complement strand
ACTTGCCTTACGCACTGACTTTATCATCACAACGCACACAAAAGCAATCCGATTTCGCGGTTCCATCGTTGCAGAAACTGCAATAATCAGGCTGATATCCCCCCTTTTCGCTTTTTTAATCCCACATCTCTCATCTTTAAATACCAAATTCCGAACTCTATTCCCCGCTTCCAAACCCATTTTGCCCTTGATTTGCGGCAAAAACTGTCATATTTGACAAGAAACGTCGGGAATGATATACTTTGCACAAAGACTTTACCATGCATTTTCCCTGACACATTTATTTTCTACAAAGGAGAGTTCAAATATGGAATTAAGTTGGTTGGAAGCCTTTCTGGCGCTGGCGGAAACCGGCAGTATTCGCACCGCCGCGGCTCAGCTTGGCATCTCTCCTGCCACCCTTTCCGAGCGTGTTTCCGCACTGGAAGCGCACCTGTGTGTCAAGCTGCTTGACCGTGGCTCCCGCGGGACTGTGCTGACCGAGCAGGGAAAACTGTATCTCGTCGATGCCCGAAAGCTGCTGAACAACTGGCAAAGCATTTTGCAGCAGGTCCAGCCTCTGGACACCCATCCCGTCAGCTTTTTGCGCATGGCATTTCAGGAAAAAGCCCTGCCCCCTGTGGTTGGCCGCTTTCTGGACCAGTTTCTGATTCGTCATCCGGATGTTACACCCAGCCTGTACAACGATCAGGATGTCGGCATTGCCGATGGTCTGGGCGGTGGAATGGTAGACCTGTATTTTGCCTATAGTCCTCGGGAATCGTTCTGTGCCAACCTGGTACGGCGGCCGGTATTCCGCACTCGGCTGGGCGTCCTTGTTTCCAACAAGCACAGTCTCGCCTGGAAAAATTCCATCAGTCTCAGTGAGCTGGACGGCGAGACCTTTCTGATCTATCCGGAGACACGGGAAACCTCTCTGCGGGAAAGAGAGCTGGACGCTCTGCGCGCCTCCGGTATTCGTTACTCCCTGTTCGAGGGGTACGCTTCCCCCCTTTACTATACGCTTCTGGTCCAAATGGGTCAGGGTGTGGCCATCTGTCCTATCCTGCTGCGCGGTCATTTCCCCCGTTATACCACTCTGCTGCCCCTGACGGATCCCCTTTGCCAATGCACCATCGACATGCTGTATCATCCCGAAAATGACAATCCCGCTCTGCGGCTGTTTCTGGAAGAATTCGGTGACCAGGAAGGAGAGGATGATCTGTGAATACTGACAGACTGTTCGAATTTCAGACCCTTGCTCAGGTCCTTCATTACGGCAAGGCGGCAAAAAAGCTTTACATGGCCCAGTCGGTACTCAGCCGACACATTCAGGATCTGGAAAAAGAGATGGGCGTTCAGCTCTTTCAGCGCAGCCCCCACGGCGTATCCCTGACTTCCGCCGGCGCGTCTTTGTACCGTGCCTCCTGGGACTATCTGAAACTGGTCACCCAGGCGGCAGAGCGCGTCCGTTCCGCCGGAATCGGGGTGGCGGGTTCCGTCCGTTTCGCGTGCTTGCAGCCTGTTATGCGAAAGTCAGTGGAGAATTTCCTCATTCATTTTCAGGAAACCTATCCTGACGTGCTCTTGACCGCAGATATCGTTGACAGGATCGAGGACGCTGACCTGACTTCTTACCATTTCCTGGCCTTACCCGCCAGTTCGATCAAAGTGCCGGACCGCTTCCGCTTGCAAACCACCATGTACGAAAAGAGTTGGCTGCTGCTCCCTCACGGACACCGGCTGCAGCCCGGCGGCGAAATCTCTCTTTCCGCACTGACCGGAGAAACTCTTTTTATCGCCGGATTCCCCGGTTCCATCGGTTCCTTTGCCCGTATCCGCCAGATGGCAGAGCAAGCCACAGGCGGTCGAGTACACATCGTGCGTGTTTCTACCCCGGCCACAGCCATGTTGAACGTAACGCTTGGAAAAGGTTTTGCGATTCTCCCCCGGCATCTTTTGGACGAGAGGAGCTCTACCGTTCACCACTCAGCGATCAAAGAGGACTGCCGCTTTGAGCTTCTCTTTTATCAAAACGAAGCCTCAAACGACCCCGCTGCTCAGCTCTTCTGCAATGAATTCTGCCGTTTGATGAGCGATGTGGACTGACAGCCATTTAAAACAAAAAGCTTTGGAGCGTTCCGCCCTGCGGCAGGAACGCTCCAAAGCTTTTTATCTTACATTATAATTAAGGTCGTTTCCCCGGTGCATGTTCCCGGAAGTGGGCGATAAACTGCTT
>CAZDXX010000217.1:0-2235 GCA_964509595.1 uncultured Oscillospiraceae bacterium | reverse complement strand
TTTTTCAACAAGTTTTTTATAAAATGAAATTTGTGAAAAAAGCAAATTTTTATACCTTATATTAATATAGGATATAGGCATAGGCGTAAAGGACGCAAAATCAATGAAGTGCTTTCAACTGTTTTCCGAAAGCGATCAGGCTCCAAATTAGGGCGGCAAGCATCAAGACGGCCTCGAATGCCATGACGTAATATCGCCCATTAATATAGAGAGGCAGGGTGTACTGCAGGTTTAGGTAGGTGCTGTAACTGCTCAGGGAAGAGACTTCGACCAACACCGCGATCGGGATATAACGTCGGTCAGAGCAGGCCCATACCAGGGAAAGAATATCGGCCAGGAAAAAGTAACGCTCGTGCATGCTGGGGAGAAGAAATGGGATCCCGATGGCTAACACGGTTGCTGTGGTCAGCAGAAGGCTGGGGTTGATTTTTCTGCGCTTCCAAAACAGCAGGGCTAACAGGATAAAAACCAGGAGAAAGGCGGCGGCAATGCCCAATTTGGATGCCAGGTCGGTTTCGGGTTGAAAACCGTAGGGAAGAAATGCGAAGACCGATGGAGCGTTCATTGTAAGGTAACCGCTATATTCGCTTGCCTGTCCCAAGTAAATGTTCAATATATCCGCCAAGGGTTTTCCCAGAGCAAGTGCGGGCAGAATTGTGGCCAGATAGCCGACCGGGAAAAGAAGCAGATGACGGAATTTGATACGTTTCGAGTACCAGAATACGCACCAAAGTGGTATTAAAAATATGGTTTGTAATTTAAATGAAAAAGCAATCGACAAGAGAATGACAGAGGTTTTGGGACGCTCATCCAAAACAGAAGAAAATGCCAGCAAAATCAAAGAAACGTATAAACTGTCGCACTGTCCCCAGTATGCTCCGTTGAGAACTACAGTAGGAAGAAAAAGCAATGCAGTAAAACAGATGAGAGGAGCGCAGCTGCCTTGTTGGCAGATGTTGCGGCTTAGCCGCAGTCCGGCCCAAGCCAGCAAAATGTCAAACAGAACAGAAAATAATTTGATGAGGTACAGATCAGGAATCTGCAGATAGGAGATGGCGGCCAGAAAATAAAGGTAGGGCACGTTATAATCGCCGATTGGATTCTGAATGGCAGAAAAACCACCATTTTCCCGAAAATACGAGACCCATTGTGCCAGGAAGGTCTGGTAATCGTGAGTCTGATGATCCAGGCAAAGCAGCCGCAGGTACAATGCTGCGGCGATGGGGAGAATCAGGAGGAGGGTGGTCATAGTGGGGCAGTTTTCCCACTGCAGCAGAACAACGGCCAGCGCCGCAAGCAGAAACAGTATAACGCCCACTGAGGCCAATGCTGCAAAAGAACCGGAAGCCAAAGAATAAGAGCCGGCCACAGTCATACAGAGCAGAAACAATCCGGATACGGCGCAAGGGAGTCCAAGATACCACGGGCAGGCCGGAAGAGAGGTACGAAGCCGCATAAAACCTCCTGAAAACGAAAAAAGAACCTTGACATACATCAAAGTTCATGGTATACTTAATCGCTTTTATATTAGAATTGGGAGAGAATACACTCCCACGTTAATTGAAGTATAACATATCCCTCTGAAGATTGTCAAGACGGCAAAACGAAAAATAACAACGCAGCCGGGTGTTTGCGCCTGGCTGGGGAAAACGGAGTGTGATTTATGAGAACGGTAAAGGACGTATATTACGGCAATACATTGCGTAAGAGTTACGCCCGCCACGAGGAGATTCTGGATATGCCCAATCTGCTGGAAATCCAGAAAAACTCCTACAAGTGGTTCCTGGAGACCGGCCTGCGTGAGGTGTTCAAGGACGTAGCAGCAATCACCGACTATCAGGGCAACCTGGAGTTGTCTTTCATCGACTACTCTATGGACGAGAAGCCCAAGTACAATGTCGAAGAGTGCAAGGCTCGTGACGCTACGTATGCGGCCCCCATTAAGGTGCGCGTGCGCCTGCGCAACAAGGAGACCGAGGAGATCAAGGAGCAGGAGATCTTCATGGGCGACTTCCCGCTCATGACCGCGAGCGGCACCTTTATCATCAACGGCGCCGAACGCGTTATCGTCTCGCAGATCGTCCGCTCGCCCGGCGTCTACTTCGACGCCCACGCGGACAAGACGAACGTCACCCTCTACGGCGCAACGACGATCCCCTACCATGGCGCGTGGCTCGAATACGAGACGGACGTGAACGACATCTTTTACGTCCGCATCGACAAAAACCGCAAGCT
>CAZDXX010000216.1:0-2253 GCA_964509595.1 uncultured Oscillospiraceae bacterium | reverse complement strand
TCGTTGTACAGGTAGTCAGCCATAGCGGTGGGCATCTGAGCGGTGCCGCCGCCGGAGGACATGAAGTACTCGTTCTTCATGGACAGGAAGACGGGGGTGCCGTTGTAGGGCATAACGGGGACTTCGTACTCAGCAGCAACAGGAGCAACAGCCTGCTTGTGGCCGATCTGAGTGGGGCCAACGATAGCGACAGCGCCCTTCTCCTCAACCAGAGTACGGACACCGGCAGCAGCAGCGGAAGCGGAAGACTGGCAGTCCAGAGTCTCAATGATAACCTCACGGCCAGCAATACCACCCTGCTCGTTGATCAGCTTGGCAGCAAAGTCAACAGCCTTCTTACCCAGAGTACCGGTGGAAGCCTCGTTACCAGTCAGGTCAGCCAGGTGGCCGATGATGATGGGGTTCTCGGTATCCAGAGTGACTGCGGGCTCGTCGGGAGTAGTGGGTTCCTCAACAGTAGCATCGGGAGTAGTGGTATTCTCAACGGTAGCGTCGGGAGTGGTATCGGGCTCGTCGTTAGCAGCGTTGTTGTTGCCGCAAGCGACCAGAGCGAACACCATAACCAGAGCAAGCAGCAGAGCAATGATCTTTTTCATAATAGTGTTTCACCATCCTATTTTTGATAAAGCATAGTTTTTGTTGTGATTAACGGCATGCCAATCTAAGAATAGCGGATTTTCCTCCTTTCTTCGAAGATCCAAGTTTCAACGCCGCACAGCGGCAATCACTTGTTGATTCAAGTCCTTTCGTCATTTTATACAAAATAACGACGTGTTTTTTGACACCTTTTCAGAGGGCTCGTCAGCATAATAGCACAACTCGCTTAAAATAGCAAGACAAAGATTTCAGTTTTGTATGAAAGTCTTTCGATTTGCAGAAAAAATTATCTGTTTTTCAAAAAATTCTACTATTTTTCCAATCCATGATGCCAAAACATTTCCGGGTAGAAAATACTTAAATGCGGAACGAAAGAGCGTCCCCTTTTATGTAAAACGGGACACCCTGATCACAGGGTGCCCCGTCTAACTTTTCCGGTTAATTGACGCTGTCCTTGACCGCCTTGACCAGCAGGTCGCCCAGTTTCTCAATGGAACGGGCCTCGGACTTGATGACCTTACCGTCCTTGACGGTGATCAGCTTATAATACACGCCGTCCGCCAGCTCGGTTTGCTGGGAATAAACGGCATGGTCCTGCTTCTTTGCCAGACGCTCAAAGGTCATGGAGTCCTGACCCAGGCGCAGCACGTCCACTTCACCGTACTTTTCGGCCCAGTCTTCCTTCAAACCTTCACGCTCGGTGTACAGTTCCTTCATGGCGTCCTCAAAGCCGGAGCACCACTGGGTCGCCCAGGTAATACCATCGGCAGTAACCAGATGATAAACGCCTGCAACTTCTTTGGTTCCGTCCATACCGCCGCCAACAATATATGCTTTCAAAAATATTACCCCCTGTTCTGATTTTGTACGGCTCGTCCCCACAGGGCACGGCCGCTGCTCACACGTTTCATTCTACAGCCTTCCCGGGATGAAGTCAACCGCGGAAACCGTCCTTCCGGACAGAGCTCTGTTATGCCGAACAACCGTCTTCTTACGGCTGCTCTTTCTGGAATTCGGAGCGCGATCTTTTATGCCCCAGTTTATCGTCATCATCGAAATAGGTAAAGCTGTGGTCGTACTTGTTCACGAACCGCTCCATGCGCCGGCTGCGCTCCTCAAAATCCTCACCGGGGAAGTATTCCGTACACTTGCGGATCACCCGGGTCAGGCTTTCGCTGAACCGCTCCAGTTCCTCCTGCTCCAGGCAGTCAAAGATGTGCATGACTTCCAGCGTGTTGCCGTCCATCTCCTCCACCGCCTTCTGCCCTTCCGGCAGGAGCCTGATCACCACGCTGCGCTTGTCCTTCTCCGACGGCTCGCGGCTGATATAGCCGCTTTTCTCCATCTTGCCCAGCAGCTCCGCCAGGGATTGCTTGCTCATATCCAGCAGCTCGGTCAGCTCTTTCTGGCTGATCTCCGGCTTGCGCTTGAGGACGGACAGCACCTTACCCTGTCCGCGGTAGGGATTATGTGCCGCCTTACCGTCCGCGGTAAAGCCGTGGAACGCCATACGGTGCATCAGCGTCTGCAGCTGCTGCATCTGCCGTGTGACCGTGTTGTTGAGTTCGCTCATTTCAAGCCCTCCCTCAATTGCTTACTTTTCATTATAAAGCCGCAATCACGCCCGGGTCAAGAGAAATAAAAAAGAAGCTGCGA
>CAZDXX010000215.1:0-2254 GCA_964509595.1 uncultured Oscillospiraceae bacterium | reverse complement strand
ATAATTTATGGAAAATATTTTCAACAAAAAAGCAATGAAGTTAAAAAATGTTGCCCATGCGAAAATTTGTTATGTCCTTTTGAAAATAAATATAAGACTAGATTGATTAATTGTTGAGTCAATTCAAAATTGTTTGTTTACAAAGTCTCTGGAGCAAGGTATTGTGAATTGTGTAAACAATCTTGCTGGCAAACGCTGTGTCTTTTGGTCAAAATGTCAATCTCGAAAAACCGTATCCTGACTTATATACCCAAAAGGGATCATATAAGAACATAAATGAAAAGGAGTTTTGGACCATGAAAAAGATCATCGCACTGCTTCTGGCACTGTCCATGCTCTTTGCGCTGGCCGCCTGCGGCAGCGACAAAGGCAACGCAACCAACGATGGAAATGAAACCCCCTCCGTAACCGATAAAGAGGAAGTTAAAGTAGACGAGAAGGTCGACGTTGAAGCTGTAAAGGCAGAGACCTACCTGCGTGACTCCATTACCATCGCCACCTCCGCCGACGGCGGCTCCTTCAACCCCTTTTCCCGCGGTGGCTTCGGCGCGGTCAACATGTGTATGTTCCAAAAGCTGATCAACGTGGACTCCGACGGCAATGTTCGCCTTTGCGCTCTGAAGTCCTACGAGAAAGTGGACGATCTTACTTACGAATTGGAGCTGTGGGACTGCATCTACGATTCTGCCGGTAACCACATCACCGCCGAAGACATCAAGTGGGTCGTGGATTACTACGTCAGCCTGGGCAACGCCGGCGGTGTGCACCGTATGGAGAGCATTGAGGTTTCCGGCGAGTACACCCTGACCTTCCATTGCAACGCCCCCATGGGTCTGGGCGATCTGGAAAAGGACTTCGGCAACATCCTGGTCATCTCCAAGGCAGCTTGGGATTCCACCGGTGCAGACGAGATGACTACCAAGCCCATCGGCACCGGCGCCTATAAGCTGGTCGAATATGTGCCCGGATCCTCCTTCACTCTGGAAGCCGACGAAAACTTCTGGATGAAGAACATTACCGACAAAGAGTGGCTGGCTGCCAACGACTACGTCACCAACTATCAGAATGTTAAGACCATTCAAATCGAAATTATTCAGGACGCTGCTTCTCGCGCCATCGCGCTGGAAATGGGCACCGTGTCCGCTGTGGATTCCCTGAACTCTGCCGACGTGGACAACTTCCTCGCCAATCCCGATCTGGGCTGCAAGAGCGTGACTCTGCCCGTCAAGCCTCCCGTTTCCTGGTACTTCAACTGCTCCGATGATTCTCCCTTCGCCGATGTGAATCTGCGCAAGGCCATCTGCTATGCTCTGGACAACGCCGCCATCGCCGAGGGCCTGGGTGTTCCCGCCTACGAAGTGTACGGCATTCAGCCCAACATGTACGACGCTCCCGACAGCTGGCTGGACGGCCGCGATTACTATAACTATGACCTGGAAAAGGCCAAGGAACTGGTGGCTCAGTCCTCCTACGACGGCTCTCCTCTGGTCCTGATGTACGGTTCCGGCACCAGCGCCTTTGAGGCCGCCTGCGTCATGATTCAGTCTCAGCTGAAGGAGATCGGCGTGACTATCGAGCTGCTGCCTGCAGAGCAGACCGTCATGAAGGACTACAGAACTGATACCACGAAGTGGGATATGATCATGGACACCTTCGGCGGCGGCGACTATTTGAACGCAACCCTGAAGCGTTTCTGGACTGAGGATAGTGCTGCCACAATGAACGGTACGCAGGTCACTGGCATTATTGACACTAAGCTGGATGAGCTGTATGTTGTCCTGAAGGACGACAACGCCGAAGAAAACATCAACGCTTGGGACGATTATTTTACCTATGAGATGTGCTATGGCTATGCTGTCTGCGGCTTCTACAACCTGAGCGCCTGCCGCAGCGATGTTAACCCCGTTCTGGTAGGCAACACGAATCAAATCGTTGTGGGCGGCTTCACCTTCAACGACTGATCCCTCTCATAAGTTTTTACGGTATCTGTTTCCATAGCAGGAGGCGGCGCCTTCCCCAAGGCGCCGCCTCTTTGCCAAAGCCCCGGAAAGGAGAAGATTAATTATGTTGAAATACATAATTAAACGCTTACTGATCACCATTCCAATTATTATTTGCGTAGCCATTCTAATTTTTACTATCCTTTACTTTACCCCCGGCGATCCTGCGGAGATGATCCTCGGTTCCACCGCCACCACCGAGGAAATTGAGTCTTTCCGCGAGTATCTGGGCATTGACCGCCCATACATCGTGC
>CAZDXX010000214.1:0-2259 GCA_964509595.1 uncultured Oscillospiraceae bacterium | reverse complement strand
TACGAGCGGAGGTGATGCCGTTAGCGCAGAGGTTGATGAACTCGGAAACGGGGAAGCGCTGAGAGAAGAAGGAGGTGCAGGACCAAGCGATGTCAGCAATGCCGTCCTTAACGCCGTCGATGGTCTCAGTTGCGCCCAGGAGAGAACCGCCGGGGTTGAACTCGAATACGAGGCGGCCGCCGGACTCTTCTGCCATCATGTTGCAGAGGGTCTCAATGTAGAGCTCGCCCATTGCGGTGGCAGCGTCATGGTTAACAACGCTGAGGGTGTAGACCTTGCCGTCGGATACGGGAGCATCGTTGGTTGCGGGGGTATCGTTGGTTGCAGGGGTGCTGGAAGCGTCGTTGCCGCAGCCTACGAACAGAGAGCAGCAGAGAACAGCAACGAGAAGAAGTGCGATAACTTTTTTCATTTTTCTTCCTCCAAATATGTTTTGTTTCAAATAGGTATCAGCTTACCTGTTTGTGCGGAAAAATGCTTTGTTATACTGCGTAGCCGAGCAGAGAAGGCAGGAACTCGGTTACAATGGGGAATGCGCAGACAATGATAACTGCGACGAGCATACCCACGACCATGGGTGCAACGCCGGCAAATATCTTCTGCAGAGGTACATCCTTCGCGACACCGGCAACGATGTAAACATTCATGCCGACGGGAGGAGTGATGAGGCCCATTTCCATAACCATGATCATGAGAACGCCGTACCAGATGGAGCCGAAGCCCAGGGTGTCGGTCATGATGGGAAGGAAGATGGGAACGGTCAGCATAACCATTGCCAGGGAGTCCATAAGGCAGCCCATGATGGCATAAATCAGAATGATGACCGCGAGAACGATGTAGCGGTTGACGTTCAGACCGTTGACAAGGCTTGCCAGAGTGCCGGGCAGCTTGGTCAGGGTCAGGAAGTTGCCGAAGACGTATGCGCCGATGAGGATCAGGAAGATCATACCACTGGTCTTAACGGTGTCACGCAGGCAGTCGAAGAAGATCTTCCAGGTGAAGCGGCGGCGGGCAATGAGGTAGATCAGAGCGGCCATTGCGCCGACAGCAGCAGCCTCGTTGGCAGTGAACCAGCCGCAGAAGATACCGCCGATAGCGATAACGAACAGAACGATCATGGGAAGGGCGCCCTTCAGGGAAACAATCTTCTCCTTGAAGGTGAAGTGCATCTTACCGGGAGCAGCATTGGGCTTGACGCGGACGACGACCATGATGGACAGTATGTAGCAGATAGCCAGGATGATACCGGGGATAATACCTGCTGCGAACAGACCTCCGATGGATTCGCCGGCAACGATACCATAAATGATAAAGCCGGTGCTGGGGGGGATAAGAATGCCGAGAGTACCGCCGGCAGCAATGGAGCCGCAGGCGAGACCGTCATCATAGCCATTCTTGCGCATCTCGGGGAGAGCGACAACGCCCATGGTGGCGGCAGTTGCGGCGGTGGAGCCGCAGATTGCGGAGAACAGTGCGCAGGCACCGACAGTAGCGCAGGCAAGACCGCCGCGCATTCCGCCGAGAAGCTTACGCATACAGCCATACAGGTCGGAGCTCATTCCTGAATAGTAACACAGGTTACCCATCAGAACGAACAACGGTATGACCGTAAAGGAATAGTTTGTGGCCTGAGTGTAAGGAATGTTCTTAAACAGACTCAGGGCCGTGTTGATGTTTCCCTTGATGTACCATACACCAAAGAAACCAACAGCCATCATGCAGATACCAATATTCATACCCATGATAAGCAGAATAAGAAGTGCGATGACGCCGATGATTGCGATAGTAACGTAAGACAAAAAAATCGACCTCCATCTCTGGTATATCGTTAAACTGAGACCTCCTTTGGGCGGAACGCCGAACGAACACACCTTTCGGTACCCGACAGCCTGAGCCACCCACTTTTACTCTGTTTTTTAACAGAGTAAAAGTCAGGGATCCCTGACTTCAAATATCCTTACACTGTGCTCGGTTGACATCTTCGCTCCATCGGAGATTTGGAAACTCCGCACATGTTTCCAAATTAACGATGTTAGACCAATAATACATCATTTTGTCTTGATTTTCTAATACATATATGGTAATTTATCTTATAACCTTTAAGTTATGACCTCCGCTTTGTCCATAACCGTTTGGTACAAATTAACAAATTGTTCGCAAAAAACGGGATTTTGACCGTCAAAACGCACATTTCTCTTAAAAATACACAGATTCCTCCAATTTAGAAGGTGTAAAAATGACAGAAAACCAGCAAAAATG
>CAZDXX010000213.1:0-2264 GCA_964509595.1 uncultured Oscillospiraceae bacterium | reverse complement strand
CCTTTGACCGCCCAAAGGGGCGAAAGGCGCCGGGGAGAGAGGATTTCGATTTCCTCTCTCCCCAGACCCCACTCTCTTAAAACGACCCACTAGGGGGGGCTGCGGCCCCCCCGTTAGGGAAGCACCCCCCTGGGGTTCTACCCCCGTCGGCATAGCCGACAGCCCCCTTCAAAGTGGGCGAGGTGGCGGCCCAAAGGGCCGCTTTGATTGCATTTTGTTGGTTAGGTGTTGCAAAACAAAGGCGCTGTTTTGGACTTGATAAAACATCATCGCCCACAAAATTACCGCCGTAACGGCGGTTCAAGGCACAGACGCTTTCGTGTGCGAAGCGCCGACAGCAAGCAACAAAGTTACCTAAACAGAAAGGGCTTTTTTCTTTCGCGGGCCGACCTCGTCGTCACAAAGTCCGTTCATCTCCGTTTCCGTCTAACGACGAAAACTGCGCTCACTCCCTTGCTCCTCCTCTCCCCAACAAAGCCTACAGCTTTGCCGGGGGCCCCAGTTTTTGGCCCGACAAAAAAGAAATGGGGTCGGATAACGCTCCCTAAACGCAATTATACGCACCGGAGTAAGAGGGTTCCGCTTTTGTCCCTCTAAATCTCATATTACGGAATTGAGCAAACTATAAAAACGGACCTGATTTCGAAGTCAAACTTCGAAATCAGGTCCGTTTGCTTTTACCAGTTTGCCAGCGCCTTGCCCAGCTCGCGGCAGGCTTCCTGGGTGGCGTCGCCCGGCTCGTAGTTGGCGATCAGGCCCTCTTCGTCGTACAGATCGGCGGCGGCGCAGCGCTCGCACCAGTCGCGCATCCACTGTCCATCGCCCCAGCCGTAGGAACCAAACAGAGCGATCTTCTTTCCGCTCAGGCTGCTCTCCAGTCCGGCGAACATGGGTTCAAACTCGCTCTCCTCCAGAACCTCAGCACCCATGGCAGGACAGCCAAAAGCCACTGCGGAGTATTCCCCCCACTGATCGGCAGAAAAGCCGCCGGGGCCCATCAGGACGGCCTCACCGCCCGCGCCGGTCACACCATCGGCGATACAGTGCGCCATCTTTTCGGTATTGCCGGTCATGCTCCAATAAACGATTGCAACTTTACTCATAATACAAATTCCTTTCCGTATTGAATCACAAAAATATTACGCCGCGACAACCAGATTCATCATAGGAACGCCCTGTGCGTACATGCGCTTGTAGGCATCCGTGCAGGCCTGATAACAGTCAAAACACTCCCGTGCAGCCGTGGGATCGCCGTAGCACTTCCAGCAGCCGCAATAAGTATAGTTTTTCCCCCGGTTCTCAATAAATCCCTTCACATCATGCAGCGGATACCCCAGAAATACGCCGATCTCATGGGGGTACTCCCCACCGTTGCCCAGCCGCCTGCGCAAATGGTCCAGCGCAGCCTCCAGACACAAATCGGCATATCCCATGCCCCGCAGAAACGCCCGGTTGTCCTCGTCCCGAAGGATACGCCCCATCCAGTCCCAGCGGCAAACATAGACCACGCCGGCATCGGCCTCGGGGTACTCCTTGAGCACAATGACCCGAATCCCAAGCGGCTCCAGCTGATGATCCCAATGCTCCGCCGCCACGCGCACTTGCTCCATGCCGCGCATGCGAAACAGGCTCGCCGGCTTCATTCCGGCCAGCGTGGGCGCGCACTGTTCGGTCAGCATCTTTTCAAAGGGCCCCATGTTGCTTCCTCCTGTGTCATCCGTCTGCGACTCGCTCACCACAAGTTAGTTTTAACTAACTTGTGGTGAGAAAAAAGAGCCGCGTCCTCGGTTCGGCTTCATTCCGGAAGTTAGCTTCAACTAACTCCTTATATAAGATACATGATACCGACGGATTTGTCAAGGGGATTTCTTCCTGTTTTTCAGGCGAAAACCGGGAACGGCTCTCGCCGCTCCCGGTTCTGTTACTTCTTATAAAGTGCGTCCTCATCCAGTTCGATTGGGCCGTTTTCCTCTTCAAACTGGCGAACACACTCCTGGGCCAGATACTCCAACTGGGCATTCAGTGACCGCTTGTTTCGTTTGGCAACGTGTGTAATTTTGTAGAGCAATTCCGGCTCGAACCGAATACCGGTTTGAATTTTGTTCGTAGCCATGATAACACCCCGCACTAATTTTGATAACATTTTATTTGCTTTTTTCTTGTTTTTATACAAACAAAGTGTTATCATTTTGCCAAGAGGTGATAAAAAATGCTCAACTACAAAGACCTGTATCTCAACCTGTTCTCCGCCGCCGCTGATGCCG
>CAZDXX010000212.1:0-2274 GCA_964509595.1 uncultured Oscillospiraceae bacterium | reverse complement strand
GCACCTCCACAAGATGTTGTGTAAAGTCAATTGCCTTTACGAAAAGATACTATACACGAAAATTGCCAATTTGTCAAGGGAAATTAATTAGCCTCTATCGAAAAAAATTCGATAGAGGCTGACGAAAATATGGTTAAATTGCAAAGTTTCCGTTTTCAAACACTTTGATCTCTCGTCCATCAGGAGTAATACCGATGATTTCAAGGTCAGCGGTGCCGACCATAAAGTCAACGTGATTGATGGATTGATTAATACCGAGCGCTTTCTGGTCATCAGGAGAGAGTTTATCAGCTCCATGGATACAGGGATATGCCTCTCCAAAGGCGAAATGGCAGGCCGCGTTTTCATCAAACAGGGTTTCATAAAACAGAATGCCGGTGTTGCTGATCGGGGAATCATAGGGTACAAGAGCGATTTCTCCCAGATAGGAAGAACCTTCATCTAGGGTGATGCTCTTGCGAAGATATTCTTCGCCAACGTCGGCGTGAAAATCAACGATTTTACCATCTTTCAGTTCCAGCCAGAAGCCGTCAACCAGATTGCCGTTCAACGACAAAGGCTTGGATGCATAAACACGCCCATTGACTCGATCCTTATGGGGGAGGGAGAAAATCTCTTCGGTGGGCAGATTGGCAATGAACTCCACACCGTTTCCGGCAAGCTCGCTGGCACCTGTCCAAAAATGGTTCTCGGGCATACCGACAGTCAAGTCTGTTCCCAAGCTATTGCGGTAGCAAAGGGTGGTAAAGGCATATTCATTAAGCTTGTCAACCAGAACTTTCTGCTCTGCGGTATGTGCGGCCCAGCGCTCCACAGCCTTACCATCGCCTGTGACACGCACAGCAGAGAACACTGCTTCCCAGAGTTGCTCCATAGCATTTTCTGTGTCAGGAAACACCATGTTTGCCCAAGGCTCGGTGGGACACGCAGCAACCAACCACTGAAAATCGTTGTTGGTCTGTGCTTTATAATAATCTTCAAGCGCATTGCCGGAAACCTGACGCCAACGTTGGATCCTGCCGGGGTCAACTCCTTTTAAGGCTTCTGGATCATCGCCAACAATTGCCAAATGAGGGCATTTATTTTTTAAAGCACTGTCATAAAATGTCTTGAGCCAAAGGGGCATCTCATCAAATACGCTGTCAGCTGCCCGCGTGTATTTTAAGCGGCTGATTTTGTCATCATTCCACATGACCGTAACTTCTCGCGCGCCGGCATCATAACAAGCTTCTGTACATGCACGTGCTAAAATGGCACAATCTACAGGACAGAAAATGTTTACATGTTGATCAGGCTGAACATTCAGTCCAACGCGAACAAGAAGATTGGCGTATTCTTTGAGTTTTGCATTCATAAAATCAGGACTCCTTGATTTCTTTTGGTTCAGCACTCAACCACAGTGGGAGGCCAAGCAGAACAGCTCCTCCGATTATGTTGCCCACGGTGACCCATACCATATTCCAGGCAATACCTGCAAAATCGGGATCAGGAACCATTAAAGCGTACAGAGAGAACGTTGCCATGTTGGCAACAGAATGTTCAAAACCTGCTAAAACAAATGTGGTGATTACGAGGGTGATGGCGATACACTTACCGGCTTCGCTCTTCAGCTTAAAACCGGCAAATACGCCCAAACAGACGAGGAAATTACACATGACACCCTTTAACAGCAATGCATACCAGGTGCCACTCAGTTTGGCAGGGACAACTAATGCCAAATAAGAGGAAAAATAATCAAAGCTGGCACCGGACCCTGTAATGATCAGGGCCAGCAGAAAGATTCCGATGAAGTTACCAATATAACAAAATACCCAGATGCGAATGGCACCAACAACGGAAACGGTGTTTTCATAAAGGCTGACGCCCATAACGAAGTTGGCACCAGTGAAAAGTTCACCGCCCAACAGGACAATGAGAATCAACGCGGTTGCAAAGGTGGCTGCACTAAGCAACTTGGCGACACCCATATTTGAGGTGTAAAACCAAGCTCCACACAGAGTAGAAATGATTGAGCCAACCATAATGTATGCGCCTGCAATGGCGGCGCGGGACAGATAGCGTCCGGGGTGTTTGCGGCAGTAGTCTAACTTTGCGGCACCGGCTGCTGCAACGGTGCTCATGTCGACACGGGTCATAATAGTACCTCCATAATACATTTCCGCGTGCGCCCAGTGTAAAAAAAGGACGCACTACGAAGTTTGGTAGTGCGCCCAGACGGTCGGCATTCAAGGCGATACTTCATGTGGTTGATCCACTTCCGTCAGTCATATCGCA
>CAZDXX010000211.1:0-2286 GCA_964509595.1 uncultured Oscillospiraceae bacterium | reverse complement strand
ACCAGCATGGTGCCGAAGTAGTTGCCCTTGGACAGAGCCTTCTTGCAGTCCTCAGCGCTCATCTTGCCCTTGCGCAGTTCCACCATCTTCTCGACCATGGCGTCCAGCTCGGGATAGGTAGCGGGATCGATGATCTCCACGCCCTCGATGTTGTGGCCCTTCTCAGCGGCGACGGCCTTGATCTCGTCCACGTTGCCAACCAGAATGGGCTTCAGGAAGGTGTCCTCGTTCAGACGGGCAGCGGCTTCCAGAATACGGTAGTCGGGGCCTTCGGGGAACACGATGGTGCGGGGCTGTGCCTTCAGATCGTTGATCAGTTTATCCAGAAACATAGAAATTACCTCCAGATGAAATTTTTACATGCTTTTTATATTATACACCTGTGCAGAGACAAAACTCAACAGGTCATCCGCAAAAAATTGTCCAAAAGAAGCTTTACATTTTGTATTGAGTTTTTTATAATATACTAACTGTCATAATTTATCATGTGTGTGTAAGGTGTGTGTTAATATGAGTACAGATTTTTCCCGTTCTCTGGCCCTGCTTCGCCGGGAGAAGGGTGTTTCTCAGCGTGCGGCTGCCAAAGAGTTGGGTATCAGCCAGGCATTGCTGTCCCATTACGAGAATGGTGTGCGCGAACCTGGTCTGGCTTTTGTTGTCAAGGCCTGTGATTTTTATAATGTATCGGCTGACTTCCTGTTGGGCCGTACTCTGTCCCGGGACGGAACCACTATTTTGGATGCAGATACATTGTTTGATGCCAGCGAGGATAAGGACAACGTCCTGCGTGGATCCATCATGGCGACTCTGGGCAAAAAACTGCTGGTCAATTCTGTCAGCATGCTGTTTGATTTGCTGGGCAAGGTCGGTGACCGCAGTGCCATTAAGGCCGCTACAGAGTATTTGTCTACGGCGATCTATAAGGTGTTCCGTCATCTGTACCGGGCCAGCGGAACCAATAACGAAGATTTCTTCTCCGTGACCGGTCGCCAGTTTGCTGCGGGAATTGCCACCGCCGATATGATTTGCAGTGAGACCGACTATGTGGACGCTTTGGCAGCCCACGCCAAGGAGAAGGGAGAGTTCCCGGAGATGAGCCATGCGGCTTTGACCGAAGCTTATCCCGGCCCGTATCAGTCTCTGCTTCAGATTGTTCATACTACCGGTGAGCGTATCAACCGCAATATTCACAACCACAGAGAGGGAAATAAGTAATATGGCAAATCAGAAGAATATTCGTAACTTCTCCATTATCGCTCACATCGACCATGGCAAATCCACTTTGTCAGACCGCATGATCGAGATTTGCGGTGCGGTGGAGCAGCGCCAGATGGAGTCCCAGCTGCTGGATAACATGGATCTGGAGCGTGAGCGAGGCATTACCATCAAGGCTCGCGCTGTGCGCATGGATTATAAGGCTGCCGACGGCGAAACGTATCAGCTCAACCTGATTGACACTCCGGGTCACGTAGACTTTAACTACGAAGTTTCCCGTAGCTTGGCCGCTTGTGAGGGTGCCGTGCTGATCGTGGATGCGGCTCAAGGAATTGAGGCTCAGACTCTGGCCAACACCTATCTGGCTCTGGATCACGATTTGGAGATTCGTCCGGTTCTGAATAAGATCGACCTGCCTGCCGCCGACCCCAAGCGCGTGAAGGATGAGATCGAAAATGTCATTGGTCTGCCTGCCCAGGACGCGCCTGAGATTTCTGCCAAAATGGGCATCAATATTGAATCGGTGTTGGAAGATATCGTAACCAACGTCCCGGCCCCCACCGGAGATCCCAGCGCCCCCTTGAAGGCACTGATTTTTGACAGCCAGTACGACCCCTATCGTGGTGTTATTGTATATTTCCGTGTGATGGAAGGAACTGTCAAGACTGGCATGAAGGTCAAAATGATGGCCTCTGAGGCCACCTATGAGATTCTGGAGTGCGGTTACCTGCTTCCTCTGGGCCTGGAGCCCTGTGATGAGTTGATCGCTGGCGAAGTCGGTTACTTTACTGCTTCCATCAAGAATGTAAAGGATACCCAGGTGGGTGATACCATTACTGAGGCTGACCGTCCCGCAGCCGAGGCTTTGCCCGGCTACCGTCCCGCTCGTGCCATGGTCTACTGCGGTATCTATACCGAGGACGGCTCCAAGTACCCCGATCTGCGCGATGCGCTGGAAAAGCTGCAGCTCAATGATGCCTCCCTGTCCTTTGAGCCGGAGTCTTCCATTGCCCTGGGCTTTGGCTTCCGCTGCGGCTTCCTGGGTATGCTCCACATGGAGATCATTCAGGA
>CAZDXX010000210.1:0-2323 GCA_964509595.1 uncultured Oscillospiraceae bacterium | reverse complement strand
GTGGAAGTCAGCTGATGGGCGATCTTGCCCATCTCGGTGTTCATGCCGGTGCCCACCACCACGCCGGTGGCGCGGCCGTAAGTGACGGCGGTTCCCATGTAGGCCAGATTCAGCCGGTCGCCCAGGGGGGCGTCCTCGGCGGCGAGCACGGAGGCGTCCTTCTCCACGGGGACGGACTCGCCGGTCAGGGCGGACTCCTCCACCTTCAGGGAGCCGGAGTCCAACAGGCGCAGGTCGGCGGGGATGGAGTCGCCCGCTTCCAGCAGGACGATGTCGCCGGGCACCAGATCCGCGGCGGGGATCTTCACGGCGGCGCCGTCACGCAGGGCTTTGGCGTAGGGTGCGCTCATGGCCTGCAGGGCAGCCAGAGCGGCCTCGGCCTTGGACTCCTGCACGGTGCCCATAACGGCGTTGAGAATCACCACGATGGCGATAATGGCGGCGTCCACCCACTCGCCCAAAAAGCCGGAGATCAGGGCGGCGGCGATCAGTACCCAGATCATAAAGTCGGCAAACTGGGACAGGAAAATGCCGAATACGGTCTTTTTCTTGCCCTCGGCCAGCTTGTTGGGGCCGTGCTCGCCCAGTCGCTTGGCGGCTTCGGCGGCGGTCAGGCCTTCCCGGGTGGTGTTTAGTTCGTTGAGTACGTCTGACGGATCATAGGTCTGCCAGGGTTTCATTGCTCATCTTCACTTTCTTAAAAAATATCAGGAGGGCAGGCCGCCCTCTTGTTTGGAAATATTAGCATGTCCGAGGCAAATTTTCAATTTCTTTTCCGGATTTTACAGTTTGGACATAATTATACCGCAGCTCGAAAACGACTTCACGTCAGATTTTCTAAGAAAGCGACGATTCCTTCAAGCACCGCGGCGACATCCTTTCCGAGCCAATTCTTTTGCGATGTTTCAAGCCGTTTGCGGTAAACTTGATTTTTGAATGTCTGCTTCACTCGCCGAAGCACATCTCCGATTGTGTTTTCCCGCATCCCCGGATCTTCGTAAATAAGCATTTGAAAACATTGTTTCAACTTCTGCGCATCTGCCAATCCAAGTAAATAGTAAATATCAAAAATATCTTTGTAGCGCGTTGAAAAAGAACCGAACTTCAGAAGCGACCTCAGTTTTTCTGTGATCATCTGTTCCTTTGAATTGATCAACAAACTAGCCCCTTCATCATCCATTCCAATGTCAAAACAGTAATCCTCCTGTCCGATTTCAAAGTGCTTATGTACTCCCAAATCGATTTTGCTGACCAAAATATATTCGTTCGAATCCTTTATCTCAACATGAATTCGTTTCCCGTGGTAATCCTGCTGCTTCAGATCTTCGATCTCTCCCACAGCACGGATAGATACCGATTCATCTGAATTGATCTCATCAATAAACGCAAGAATCGCCTCGTCCTGCAATGGATACCGAACAAAATCCAAATCAATGTCCTGCGTTGCACGTCTGACATCGTTCGAAATGCTACGCATGACAACACCGCCTTTGACGGTAATATTTCGATTTTTTGACGAACGGGAAATCAGCATCAATATGATATCCTGGCAAACTTTTGCTTCGGCATTCGCCTCATTATACCCTTCCTGCTTGGCCCGCTCGACCATCTCTGCGATTTTTAACATCACAAAACCTCCAACTGTATCGTTTCCATGATATGGTTTTGCTTTGGAAATACCGCAACATATTCCTGTAACGCTTCAATATCCATCGTGTGAATCCTGCGTCGGTAGCTTTCGATGATTTCCTTGTAATAGTCAAACGGCAGCCTATTTTTATTCCGGATAAGCTCAATCAGCATTCTTTCCACATTATAGATTCGAACGCTTGTGTTCTGATATTTCATAGATATGATTCCTACCCCAAACGTTGTTTCCCGGCAAAAAGATTGCTTGACCTGTTTGTCTGGAATTTTTCGAGCATCTTTTAATGTTGCCAGATAGTATTGATTCGGAATCACATCTGTCAGCCCGTGATAATAAAACGCACTGTTCATGGTAAACACCGCGTACGGATACCTATACACAACCAACTCCAAGTCGGATACGTTGGGAACATCAGAATATATTCCCGCAGCAATTTTGTAGAGCTGCCCTGCCTGTACCATTTTCTTAATTTGATAATGATTCCCGTATAGGGTCTCGCACTCCGCATATGAGAACAGCATACGCACCCTCCTTTTTTAGTAATTGTCCGCAAAATCGCATCATCGTCGGACTTTTGCTAAAATTATAATATCCATGTTTCCATTTGTCAAGCGCACAAATTCACTTGCACATACACAAACCATCCCCGCAGGTAGCTGCCACCGGAGGAACGAC
>CAZDXX010000209.1:0-2336 GCA_964509595.1 uncultured Oscillospiraceae bacterium | reverse complement strand
ACCATATCCTGTCACTCGATTCAATCAGGACTTACCAAGAAAAAAACGCCCTGAGCCATTGGCTCAGGGCGAACAAATTGTCCGTGGTACCACCTGAATTCAGATACAAAGTATCTGCACTCAAAACCGATAACGGCGGCAGCCGTCAACTCCTACTGATACTTCAGAGTTAAAACTCCGGGACGACCTTCCACGCACCCTTCGAAAGCCTTGCACCAACCGGCTTCTCTCTATACCCGGGACCACGTGTACTCCTTCCCATCTCAGTCACTTGCATATTCGTCCGATATTTTATTTGATTTCTGCCATTTTGTCAACCCCTTGCAGACCAGTATTGCACTTTTGTATAATGCATTTGGAACTTTTTTCATGATCTGCTCGTCTATATAAATACAAAAGAAAACGAGGAGGGTTTCTGATGAAACGAATACTCACATTGGCAGCTGCTTTGGTCTGTGTTTTGATTCTTGCAGGCTGTGGCTCCAAGGGAAACACGCTCATGGAGAATGCCTCACCCGGCACCAGTGCACTGGCATTGTACGTCTATGATGGCGAGACCACTACGCGAGGTTTTATCTTCGATAGTGCTGTCGAAAATGAAATTCTGGATGACCTCGCTTCCGTTTCTGCCAAAGAAGCCCCTGACTGGTCCCCTAAACAAATCACGCTTCCCATCTACGGTCTGGAAATCAGCGACACAGAGGGCTGGTCGATCAATGTCGCATGGTCCAACGGCTACTGGATCACGCAGGATGGCACAGCATATCGCTTCAATTACGATTTCGAAGCATTGGAAGCGGACTACGAATGGACGAGCAAGGACACCTGGTCTACCATTTCCGTTATGCCCTGTGCCTACTATCTGACTCTCGATGACAGCGGATGGAACTCAGCGATCCTCTCCCCGGCCAAGGATGTCTCCGCGCCTGAGAATATTACGGCAGAGCTGATCTCGCAAACTGAGGAAAAACTGACTGTCGCTCTGACCAATACCGGAACCGAAGAGTGGTGCTACGGTGTGTATTACTATCTGGATGTTCTGTTGGATGGGACATGGTATTCCGTGCCTGCCACACCGGGTAATTGGGGATTTGTCGACATTGGAATCATTCTCCCTGCCGGGAAAACACAAAACGAGACTTATGATCTTACCATGTATGGTAACTTACCGGCCGGACAGTACCGTCTGATGGCCGATCAATGCATACCGGTTGAATTTGCAATTGAATGACATAATTATAGAAAACGAAGGACGCCGTTGTGGCGTCCTTCGTTTTCTATATAACAAATATTACGTGTCCTCCGATTTTGATTCCAAATATGTACAACCAAGGCGAATCATAACATGCTTGATGATCTGCCAGAGAATGACATAAACCACGGTGGCAACCGCAGCCCAGATAAGGGTAAGCGGCACCCATTCAAACAGGTCAAAGCCACAAATAGTAACAACACCCACCACGCCCAGAATACCTAAGCAACTGACGATATACACAGCGGTTTTGACGATCTTTCGTTTCAACTCATCCATAGACTCATCGTCAAACTCCTCCGTATTGATTGAAGCAAATGTGGTAATGGCGCTGATAATCTGACACAATACTGCTGCCAGATATGTAACCAAAATCACAACAAGCCCCGCCGCAAATCCGTCACTGGAACGTCGAAAAAGCTCTGCACAACCGATCGCAGCAATCACACCGATCACCGTAGTTCCAATAGAAATTAAACTTCGAATCATATATCTGGTTTTCGTCTGAGAAATAATTCGATGAATTTGTTTCTCCCCACGGGATGTGACTGCATCAAGTATCGAGCTTTCACAAGACTGTACACTTGCCTGCTTTCTTTCACCACGCAAAAGCTCGTCCGACGTGACGCCGAAAATCTCCGCGATGACCGGAAGCAGGCTCAGGTCAGGCGCGGTCTCATTGCGCTCCCAGCGGCTGACTGTTTTATCGGATACACCTAGCAACTCCGCCAACTGCTTCTGGGTCAAGCCGTTGGCTTTTCGTAATACGGCAATAAATTCACCAATCGTTTTCTTTTCCATTCTGCCCCTCCTTATCTCGTTATTATTCTACAAAACCAAGAGTCAAAACGGAACCCCAGAAAACGTCAAAACGGCTGACAGAAAACGAGATTTCTACCATTTTACCACAGCCATGAACTAGGCAAATGAGCATCCTCTTTTTTGACCTTACTCCAATCGAACTCATCCACCAGATCCCGGGCAGAAATCGGCTCCGGGTTTTCCTGCAATCCAGCCAGGGCCGCCAAGCGACCGATGATCTCCTCCGGAGTAAACCTTTCACGCAGCGCACCCATATCCAAAT
>CAZDXX010000208.1:0-2347 GCA_964509595.1 uncultured Oscillospiraceae bacterium | reverse complement strand
AATATTTGTAATACAGAAATGTGTTTAGGCGACCTATTCGATGTTTTGCCGCAAAAATACGGAAAGGCGGTGGTGTTTGTGGTGTTGAGAAAGCCAAAACGTGGTCTGCCCCGTAGATCTCATACATACACAAGTGAGATCAAACGCTATGCGCTGCTTCTGCTGATCCCATTGGTGCTTGGCGTTGCCTTGCTGATTTGTATCCATCACATTACGTCTGCCCAAATCGAACAGCGCGGTAATGCAACGGCGAAGCATTTGTCTGCCAACGCCTCAAGCATTCTGCGTGAGATGCAGATCATCAGCGACTCTCTTCTGGATGATGGGAAGTTTATGCAGGAAATCACGGCGGATGAGGTAGCCGATCCGGTTGTGCTGTGTGAAACCATCCGAACCCACCTGCACAAGAGCCCTTATGTGAACAGTGCCTATGTGATCAGTGAGAAGCAGCAGCGCATTTACAGCGGAAACGGCCACTATCTTTACGATGGCATCCAGGCGATTTTGAGCAGCATTGTACTGGAGGGGCAATCGTACATAGAAGGGTACAACGAAGCTCTGCTGGATTTGGAGCCCGGATGGCATGTTCTTAATGCAAACTATGCTCCGCCGTACTATGTTACCTCCATTACGGAAGGGGAGGGCGAAATGACCACCCTCCTTGTCACACTGAATATGCGGGAATTCCTGCGCAGCCTTTATGCGACCGATGCGGATATGTGCTGCATCTTCAGTGACGATTTCAGCGTTTCCACGTTACTGCAGAACCATCCCGGCTTGGACTGGACCTCACCCGAAGAGGTGAGCCGGTTGTTGGGCACGCAAGTGCGCTGCTTTTATGTGGAGGCCGATGAATTTACATATCTGACTGCCATTTCCGTCAAAAATTACAACGCCCCGCTGAAAATGGTCATTTATATTTTTTGCGCATATTTTGCCCTAGTATTTGTATTTGGCATGATTTATCTGGTGCAGGTCTCGAAGCGCCGCTACCGTATGGTTGCTGAAATGGTAAATGGTCTCCCTCACGGCCTCAGCGCAAATCCGACCTATGAGGATATCCTTTCAGCGGTTCGAACTTCTCTCAATGCATACCGTGATAAGTACAACGAGGACAGAGAACGCTCCATGTCCCTGCATTTGCAGCATATCCTCACCGGAAGCTATTCCAAACAGGTGACCGCTCAGCAGCTTTCTGCGGCCGGAATCGATCCCGCGTGCCGGGGATATTATATCTGTCTGCTGCACATCAATGGCAGCGAAGTTCTGGTGACCTCCGGTTCATCTGCCCTGAACGTAGACACCACTTGCTTGATTTTCAAATCCGCTTTTGCCCGCTTTTCCGAGGGGAAGCTGGGAGTAACTGCAGCCTATATCGAAAAAAAGTACTATGCCGTATTCTCGGTCAAAGCAGAGGATGTGGACAACGAATTTGTCCGCGGAGTAATCAGCAGCACAACGAAACTGATCGCGGAGGAATATGGTCTGAAGGTTCGCGCTGCCGCAAGTGAGTTTATCTGCAATGCCGAACAGCTAAGTCAGGCATTTGCAGAAACAAAAGGTCTTTATCAATTTTCTTCGGCAATCGGAAGCTTTGCAAATGTCGTGCTGCAGGATGATATTGAATCCAAGATGAGTATCATTCTGAACGGCAGTTACCTGAAACAAATCGAGATTCTTTCCCGTACTCTTTTGTTGGAAAAATATGATATAATTCCTTCCATGGTAGAAGTCATTCTGGATGAGCATGTTTCCGGTCTGGGCAAACATTATTCTCTGGCAAGCGATAGATTGACCAATGTGGCAAATCTTCTTGCAGAAGCAGTTATGGCAAGCGGGATCACGAGTGAGGAAGCAAAAGAGCATGCCCGTTCCCTGCGCAAGGCAGACTCCATTTTGGTTCTCAACGCATTGTCAAGAGAAGTGTTTGCATTCTTAGCTCAGCACCCGCGCCATTCGGAGAATGACAGCATCGTGGACAAAGCCTGTTCCTACATTAACGACAATCTTTCCAACCCCAATCTCAGTGTTCCCGAAATCAGTCAGGCCGTCGGCGTCAGTGTTCAGCACCTTTCCCGTCTATTCCGGCAAAAACTGAGCACCACCATTCTGGAGCACATTAACACCTGCCGCATTGAGCTGGCAAAAAAGACACTGGTGACAAGCAATTGCACCATGTCCCAGGTTGCCGAAATAGCCGGATACAATAACACCGTGACCCTTTCTCGTAATTTTAAACGCTATGTTGGTCTGACCCCATCAGAATACAGAGAATTGAATAAGTAACCGAAAGGAGCGCAAAACACATCATGAAAGTAATTATCGTTCCGGAAAAAATTGAACGATC
>CAZDXX010000207.1:0-2432 GCA_964509595.1 uncultured Oscillospiraceae bacterium | reverse complement strand
TCGTTTATGGCTGTATGGATAAAGCCCCGTTTGGACAAATCTTGACACAGTTGGGGGTTCCTCCGCAGCCGTCACATTTGACCATTTTATCGCCCTTATCAATCTGGGGGATGTGGAACGGGCATGCTTTCACGCACTGGCCGCAGCCAACGCACGCCAAGCGATCCACCAGCACCCAGCCGCTTTCATCCTGCCGAATGGCCCCCACAGGGCACGTGGCAGCACAGAGTGCGTTTTTACAGTGATAGCAGCTATAAGTATCATACTTGGTGTAGCCCGAGGGCTGTACTGCTTTTTTGTAGCGTCTGGGTGCCACCGCATCAGAAACATCCGCGGAGTAATGATGGTCCAGACAGGTAACCACGCAGGCCAGACAGCCCGTGCATTTTTCGTTTTCGCATACGATTCTCATGCTGCTCAACCCTCCTTACCGCAGGTTTCCAGCCGGCAGACATAGCTGCGATAGCCGGGGAAGCCGGAAATGGGGTCATTGTACCGGTCATCCAACAGGAAATTGATATTTCCCTCCGGGTCATCGTGGTAAACATGCACCACGCCGCTCTTCACGCCATGGTCCATGTCAACCACGTATTCCATACTGCCAACAGGAGTAGTCAATCGGACCTTATCTCCGTCCTTTACGCCGAGCGCTTCGGCATCAGCAGGACAAATTGTCGCCAGCGTGTGGTTTTCCAGACCCGAGATCCAACCCATGCGGTAGGTGCGGGAGTGGAAGAAATGGGCCTTACGGGCACCGGTACACAGGACAAAAGGATATTCCTCGCCCAAGCCGGCCTTCTCTCGCCAGTCGGTGTAGACAGGCAAGGGCTCGTGCCCTTCGCATTCCCCATACTGCTCCAGTACGCCGGAGACGAACTCCACCTTGCCGGAGGGAGTCTGGAAACCGGTGTCGCAGCTGCAGGGGCGGCCACCCTTCATGGTGCGTGCAGCCACACCCTCGGGGTGCTCCTTCAACTCCTCCAGAGTAACCGAGTTGTTGCGGATGATGTAATTCAGATAGGCCGAATAGTCCTCGATATCCAGGAAGGGGCCGTGGAGATCCAGCGCATGAGCGATGCGCAGCAGAATCTCCTCATCGGGCAGCTTGTTGCCCGGATCGATCATGGCGGGGACATAGACCAGTTGGTTGTCCTTGCCAATCACCACGTGCTCGCGCTCCGGAGCGGTGCAGGCGGGCAGGACCAGGTCGGCATCATCACAGGCCTCGTTCCAGAACAGCTCCAGCACCACGCGGTACTCCACCCGTTTCAGACCATCCATCAGTCGGTCTGCATGGGGCCACATGTGAGCGTTGGCACCTACCATGATCAGATTGCGCACCTGATAGGGTTCATCGTTCAAAAGCACATCGGCCAGATGGGCGCACTGAGCCTCATTGTTGATCAATTTGTCCCAAACGGGGTAACAGCCGCCGGAGATGTCTTCCACATCGGGCCGCTTGGCCAGAGCATGATGGAAGGTATCCAACGATGCCTTGGGTGCACCAGGAGTGTTCACATTTCCGCCCTCTTTGCCCAAACTGCCGGTCAAGGCCAGCAACAGCAAGGCTGCGCGCAGGCCCTGAACGCCGTTGATACTGTGTACCGCAGCACAGCTGGAGGTACGGAAGGAAACTTTGCCCTCTGCCATCATGTGGGCGGCCTGTTCGATTTTTTCCGCAGGCACTCCGGTGATCTGCTCGCCCCGCTCGGGTGGGAACTGGGTCACATAAGCCTTGTATTCTTCAAATCCATGGGTGTATTTCTCGATGTACTCCTTGTCCTCCAGACCGTCCCGAAGGATCACATGGGCGATGGACAAGGCCAGGGCACCATCGGTACCGGGATACAGCTGCAGATGCAGGTCGGCGGCGTTTGCCGTGGCAGTCACCCGGGGGTCCACCACGATCAGGCGGGCACCCTTCTTCTTTACTCCACGCACAGAGCCAAAATCACCATTGCCCGCGCCAGGGTTGGCGCTCCAGATCACGTGGGTCTTGCAGTGGGCGTTATCCGGTTGGAGCTGAGCACCAGAGACCAGTTTCCACGCCATAGTCATGGCACTGTTGCAGGTGCTGGACTCGGTACAGAAATTGGGGGAACCATAGGCCGCCGCCAGTTCGGCCAGCACCTTGCGGTACCGCTTGGGGTGTCCACCGAAGAACACGGTAGCCTTGGCGCCGCTCTCCTCCTTGGTTTGCCGCAGGCGTGCGGCGATTTCGTCTATAGCCTGCTCCCAGGAGATGGGCTCATACTGTCCACTGCCCTTGGGGCCAATCCGTTTCATGGGGTGTAGAATACGATCCTTGTGGTGAACATACTGTTTCAGGGCCGCGCCGCGCACGCACAGCTTGCCCTCCAGAGTGGGGTGACCCTCCAGCTTTTGAACCGAAAGGATGGTCTCGTCCTCCACCTGCGCCTGGATGGGGCAGG
>CAZDXX010000206.1:0-2434 GCA_964509595.1 uncultured Oscillospiraceae bacterium | reverse complement strand
GACATCGAACTGCTGGAAGTCTTCTACGCACACACCATCTCCCCCATCTGCATCGCGTTCCTGTTCTGCCTGATCATGGTGCTCTTCATCGGCAGCTATCATGTGGCACTGGGCATCCTGGCTCTGGCAGCCTATCTGGTCGTTGGCGTGGTCATCCCTCTGGTCACTTCCAAACTCAGCGGTGACGACGGCATGAAGTTCCGCACCAAGTCCGGTCACCTGTCCAGCTTCGTTTTGGACAGTTTGCGCGGCCTCTCTGAAACACTGCAGTACGGCCGTGGCGGTCAGCGCATGGAGCAGATGAACGACATGACCGACGAACTGTCCAAAGACGAGGAGCGTATGAAGCGCACCTCCGGCCGAAACACAGCTGTGACCAATACAGTCATTCTGATCTTCGATCTGGCTATGCTGTTCCTGTCTGCCCTCCTCTGTGATTTTGAAGGCACTTTGATCTGTACCCTGGCTCTGATGAGTTCTTTTGGCCCAACCGTGGCCCTGGCAGCCCTGGGTGCCACTCTGCAGAACACCTTCGCCGCCGGCAACCGGGTTCTGGACATTCTCGATGAGGAACCTGTGGTGGAAGAGCTCTCCGGATATACTCAAGTTGGCTTCTCCGGTGCTTGTGTTGAAGATGTAACCTTTGCTTACGGCGAAGAGACCATTCTCGACCATGTTTCGGTAGAGATCCCCGAAAACAAAGTCATCGGCATCGTCGGACGAAGCGGAAGCGGCAAGTCCACCCTACTCAAGCTCCTTATGCGTTTCTGGCAGGTCCGTGAAGGCTCCGTCAAGATCTCCGGCCGTTCCGTGGAGGAAATCAATACTTCCAAACTGCGCGACATGGAAAGCTTCGTCACGCAGGAGACCCATCTGTTCCACGATTCTATTCGCAACAATCTGCGCATAGCCAAGCTGGATGCAACAGATGAAGAGATCATCGCCGCCTGCAAGAAGGCCTCTGTCCATGACTTCATCATGAGCCTGCCTCGGGGTTATGATACCCCAGTCGGCGAGCTGGGCGACACCCTGTCCGGCGGTGAGCGTCAGCGTCTGGGTCTGGCAAGAGCCTTCCTCCACGACGCTCCCTTCCTGCTGCTGGATGAACCTACCAGTAATCTGGACAGTCTCAATGAGGCCGTCATTCTGAAATCTCTCCACGAGGAGCGATCCAATAAGACCGTAGTTCTGGTCTCTCATCGTCAGTCCACGATGGGCATCGCCGACAAGGTCTACTCCGTGGAGCACGGGAGAATGAGCTGATGCAAACAACTGAGACCAAACGTCAGCGAGAGAAAGAAACCGTCTCGCAAATGATCCACCTGTACTGTAAAAAGCAGCATGGCACCAAACAGGGCCTTTGTCCCGAGTGTGCCGCGCTGGAAGAATACGCTCAGCTACGCAGTGACAAATGCCCCTTTATGGAGACTAAAACCTTCTGCTCCAATTGCAAGGTCCACTGCTACAAGCCGGAGATGCGGGAAAAAATCCGCGCCGTCATGCGTTTTTCCGGACCACGCATGCTCTTTGTCCACCCTGTTATGGCCATCCGCCACGTGATCGAGAGCAAAAAAGAACAAAAACGATTGGAGAGATCTGAATGAGCATTAAGAAAGTGATTTATATCGTTCTGGGCTGTATCGGCGTTGGGCTTGGTGCTGTTGGTGCCGTCGTCCCTCTGCTGCCCGCCTTCCCCTTCCTGCTGCTGGCCGCCTTCTGCTTCGCCAGAAGTTCCGAACGCCTGAACAACTGGTTTATCAATACCAAACTTTATAAGAACAATCTGGAGACCTATGTGAAAGGCCGCGGCATGACCTGGAACACTAAGATTCGAATCATGATCACAGTGACACTGCTGATGAGCATCGGTTTTATTATGATGGGTCTCAAGGGTATCGTTGTTGGCTGCGCCGTCCTGGCCGGTGTCTGGGTGTTCCACATTTTCTACTTCATCTTCGGAGTGAAAACCATGTCTGTGGAAGAGTTCCAAGCTTTCCGAGAGGAACAAACCTGATCCAAATACGTTATGCCAAACTCTGAGAACCGCGACCCTGCATGAACCTACGGCATCCTCTTCCCACCGTTTCTAGGAGCACGATCATGGATTCAATCAAGAAAACGGAATACCGCATCTCCAATGACATCGGAGATGCCCAACTGACCATATACGAGGTATTCCCCGGCGTCCAGCTTACTTACAATAGCGTACACATGGATCACTTTGATCTGAGCAATGTCATCGAAGGCAATGTAATCGAGATCCACCACTGCCGAGAAGGTCGCATTGAGCAGTCTTTTGACGATGAGTATTTTTATCTGATGCCCGGCGACCTCTCCATTGCAGAGAGAACACAAATGGTCCGCGCCTACCACTTCCCCCTTCGGCACTACCACGGTATCACCATCGGCATCCATGAGGATGCCGCCCGACAGT
>CAZDXX010000205.1:0-2475 GCA_964509595.1 uncultured Oscillospiraceae bacterium | reverse complement strand
CGCCGCACTTGTGGCACTGAACGTCCATTTCGCAGGAGGGCTCAGTGAAGGGGAAATGATGAGGACGGAAGCGGGTCTTGGTGCCTTTTCCGTACAGCTGCTCGACAACAGTGTTTAGAGTGCCTTTTAGGTCAGCCATAGTAACGCCCTTGTCAATGACCATTCCTTCCACTTGGTGGAACATGGGGGAGTGGGTTGCGTCAACTTCATCTTTACGATAAACACGGCCGGGGGCGATGATGCGGATCGGTAACTCCATAGAGTCCATGGCGCGCACCTGCATGGGAGAGGTCTGAGAACGCAGCATAACGCGGCTGTCTTCATCAAAGTAGAAGGTATCAGACCAGTCACGAGAGGGATGGCCTTCTTCAGCGTTCAGGCGGTCAAAGTTCAGCTCAGCAAACTCAACTTCGGGGCCGTCCAGAACAGTAAAACCCATGCCGATAAAGATATCCTTGATCTCATCAAGGGCAATATACATGGGATGCTTGTGACCAACGGTGACAGGTGTACCGGGAATGGTCACGTCCAATGCTTCGGTTTCCAACTTGCTGGCCAGAGCTTTCTCGGCCAAAGCTGCAGACTGCGTCTCGATGGCCTGCTCAAGAGCAGCGCGGACGTCATTGGCCATCTGGCCCATGATGGGGCGCTCTTCAGCGGAGAGCTTGCCCATCTGCTTCAGAACAGCGGTCAGCTCGCCTTTCTTGCCCAGATACTGCACGCGCACAGCGTCCAGTTCAGTAGCCGCCTGTGCACCATTGATTGCTTCCAATGCAGCACTGCGAATGGCTTCCAGTTGTGCTTTCATATTCAACGAACTCCTTTTCATGGATGTTTTTAACTTCTTTGAGTGAAAAAAAGGCAACAAAAAAACCTTCCATCCCAAGTCAGGGACGAAAGGTAAACCTTCCGCGGTACCACCCGCATTCCTGTACATCGTACAGGCACTCAAACCCCTGTAACGGAGGGCATCCGGCCATGTCTCCATGGCAGCTCCCGGGCGAACCAAACCGGGCGTCCGCAGTCTGGCTTTCAGCCGATGACCAGACCTCTCTTGACGGCGTTTCGCGGTTATTTTCCCATTCATAGCCGATAACAAGATACATTTATAACATATAAATCAAAGAAATGCAAGGGCAAAATCCCTGTTCCGCAGGGATTTTGGCGGAACAGGGACCGATCAATTAAGAGTGCTTGGCTTTGGCTTGCAGAACGGTGGGGGAAAAGTCGACCTTTCGGTAAAGAAATGCTCCAACAATTAGAATCAGGAAGTTACTGATGACCATAGCATACCAAATGCCGCTGCTTCCGATGTCAGTGAACAATTTGAACATCAGAATGACAGGTAGGCGAATAGCCCAGAGCCGTGCTGAGGAAAGAATCAGGGCATAGCGAGTATTACCGGAGCCGTTAAAGATGCCCAAATAGTTTTGGAATAGTGCCATGAGTGGCTGCGTCAGCAAGGTCCAGAACACGTAAACGGTTGCAAAAGACTGTGTCAGTGGATCGTTGGTCAGCAAGGCTACGATCCAACTTCGTATCGGCAGCAAAGCAAGGCAGCCCACGATGGAAACTAGTAGACCGAGATTGCGGCTGACAGCACAAGCCTTTCGAGCGCGAGTTGGATTGCCTGCACCAATGTTTTGCCCGACATATGTTGCCAATACCGAACTGAGCGCAATGACCGGCATCAGAAGCATACTGGCGATTTTGTTGCCAATGCTAAATGCGGCAACTACCTCATCGCCGTAACTGATGACGACCATCTGAAGCACCCAAAAACCAAGGGAAGTGAGTGCCTGACTCCCTGCAGCAGGCATGGCGATCTTGACCAGTTGTTTCATGTCATCCCAACGCAAGCACAGACAATCCCTGGTCAAGTGGAGGGATTGCTTTTTGGAGAAGAGCAGCCATAGGCATACAGGTGCAACAGCAACTTGGCCAATCATAGTAGCGAGACCGGCGCCAAAGGCGCCCATACCCATTCCTTGAACAAATAAAGCGGTAAGAACGATATTTATGAGAACAGAAGCAATAGAGAGGTATACTGGAGTCGCGGTATCGCCCTGTGACTGTCGAATAGCCTGGAATGCTCCGAAAATGAAAAAGGCGAGCATTTCAAACGAACGGATTCGAAGATAGTCCACGGCGCAGGTGTGTGCATCTCCCACGGCGCCGATCAAGGTCATTGCCACGGGTGCAAGAATGTAAGTTAAAATATTGATCGCGATACCAAGAACTAAGGAAATCAGGAAAAGCATGCCTGCGTTTTCCCGAGCTTTGTCCCGCTTGCCGGAACCAAGCAACTGGCTGATGACCGCGACGCCGGCAATACCAAAGCCAACTTGGAAGGATTGCAGGATGCTTAGCGGCGGCCAGGCAGAGGAGATGCCGGACTGTGCCGCAACTGAGTCAGTGATCTGACCGATAAAATAAGTATCAACCAGGTCGTTAAAGGCGCGCAAAAAGTTCGCT
>CAZDXX010000204.1:0-2538 GCA_964509595.1 uncultured Oscillospiraceae bacterium | reverse complement strand
CTGCATTCGTTCGTTGAAACGATGGATAAAAGGGGATGTGTAAAGGCCGACCTTGTATCCTGCGGCGCGGAGTATGCTTGAGAGCATGGCGCAGCAGCTGCCCTTGCCGTTAGTGCCTGCCACGTGGACGTATCTGAGCTTCTTGTGGGGATCGCCCATGAGGCTCAGCAGCTCCTCTATCCGCTCCAGCCCCGGCTTGGGCAGCCCCCGTGGACGGGAGTGTATGTAGTTGAGAGATTCTTCGTAGGTCATAATGTATCATTCCTTTATCAGCGCGGCGGGAGCAAGCTCCCGCCCTACGTCACAGCAAAAATAAAGTCGGCAGTTTGAGCAGAAACGAGCTGCTGCATCGCTGCGGCAGCTGAAGTCCCGGTTGAGCACCGCACCAGGCAGTGAAAGCGCCTGCTGGCACCGAGCTGTAATTGTCAGCACCGCACGGGGGGGATTCATAAGGGGGACACATTGGGGTGTCCCCCTTATGCGTGCTTTTTCTTTTGCCACTTCTTTTTGCACAAATGGCGCGTTCTCCCTTTGCCGAGAGCAAAACCCGCTATAAATCACAAAATATAGTATAACACCCACCATGCGTCATAGCAAGTCTTGTAGCACTGAAAATAATTTCAAAAAACCGCGAAAAACCATTGAAAAATCAAGAAAAATCCTTGACCTTTGGAGGCGTTTGTGTTATAGTATGTCTTACCTGTCGACAGATGGGTTTATTTTTGTGCGCTTTTTTTCGGGCTCACAGGGAAAAATCCACTGATTCGAAACAGGGAGGCATGACCCCCTGGTGGGGTCAAATTTTACAAGGAGGTGCCGAAAATATGGCTAAGGCCGGTGCAAGAGTTAAAATCACCCTCAGATGCAGTGAATGCAAGCAGAGAAACTACAACACTATGAAGAACAAGAAGAATACTCCTGACCGTATCGAGATGAAGAAGTATTGTCGTTTCTGCCGCAAGCACACCACTCATAACGAGACCAAGTAAGCTTCACGAAAGGACGAAAGTAATGGCAAAAGAAAAGGCAGTAGCTCCTACCACCAACGCCGTTAAGAAGGAAGACGTCAAGAAGCTTGGTTTCTTCAAGCGTGTGCAGAAGTGGTTCCGCGAAATGCGCAGCGAGCTCAAGAAGGTTATATGGCCCACCCCCAAAGAGACCGCCAAGAAGACCGGCGTTGCTCTTGTGGTTATGGTCGTCTCAGCCATCGTTATTTGGGGCTTCGATGAGATCGCCCAGATGATCGTCAAGGCTGTTATTTCCATCGCAGGTTAACCCACTATGGCAGACAATGCAAAGTGGTATGTGGTTCACACATACTCAGGCTACGAAAACGCGGTTGCAGCCGCCATTCTGAAGGCTGCGGAAAATCGCCGCATGCAGGATCTCATTCTTGAGATCAATATCCCCGTTGAGACCGTCACCGAGCACACCGATTCCGGTGAAAAGACCTATGAGCGCAAGCTCATGCCCGGTTATGTTCTGGTAAAGATGGTCATGACCGATGAAAGCTGGCATCTGGTCCGCAATGTCCGCGGCGCCACCGGTTTTGTCGGCAGCGAGGGCAAGGCGATCCCCCTCACTGAGCAGGAGATCTATGCACTTGGTGTTGAGCACCATGTGGTTGAGATCGGCTACAATGTGGGCGACACCGTAAAGGTAATAGACGGTCCTCTCGAGGGCTTCCTGGGTACCGTTGATGAACTGGATGCGGACAGAGACCTCGTCCGCGTGATAGTCTCTATGTTTGGCAGAGAGACTCCCATCGATCTGGAACTCGACCAGGTCGAACCCGTAGAAGAATAAAAATACGAATCAGGAGGTGCACTTCAAGTGGCACAGAAAATAGTTGGTTATGCAAAATTCCAGGTTCCCGCAGGCAAGGCAACTCCCGCCCCCCCTGTAGGTCCCGCACTTGGTCAGTACGGCGTTAACATCGGCCTGTTCACCAAGGATTTCAATGAACGCACCAAGGGCGATATGGGCATGATGATCCCCGTTATCGTCACCATTTATTCCGACCGTAGCTTCACCTTCGTCACCAAGACTCCCCCCGCCTCCCTTCTCATCAAGAAGGCCTGCGGCATCGAGACCGCTTCCGGCGTTCCCCAGCGCGACAAGGTTGCTACCATCAGCAAGGAAGATGTTCGCAAGATCGCTGAACAGAAGATGGCCGACCTCAACTGCACTGACGTTGAGGCAGCTATGAGCATGATCGCCGGCACCTGCCGCAGCATGGGCGTTATCGTAGGCGAGTAAGTCCTGCGGTAAGCCTTCCCTAAGTGGGAGGAAAATTTCCGATTAACCACAATTTTGAGGAGGAAAACCAAGTGTTTAGAGGTAAAAATTACAAAGAAAGCGTAAAGCTTATAGATAAAGCAACTCTTTATGACGCAAAGGACGCATTTGATCTCGTTATCAAGGCTTCCAAGGCAAAGTTCGATGAGACCGTTGAGCTCCATGTTAAGCTCGGTGTTGACGGTCGTCACGCTGACCAGCAGGTCCGCGGCGCTATCGTTCTGCCCAACGGCACCGGCA
>CAZDXX010000203.1:0-2549 GCA_964509595.1 uncultured Oscillospiraceae bacterium | reverse complement strand
CTGCTTGCTTCATCTTTTTTCGCCTCCAAATCAATAGTCACAATAGAGTATTATAAGCGGAAAAAAGATGAAAACAAGACTTGACATTGCGTCTGTGCGGCAAAAATCGACGATAACTTTTTTGCACGATCACTATGGGTGCTTAATGGCTTTTCCTTTTCTTAATGGCGGATTTGTGGTATGATGACATACGTTGATGACAAGATACGACAGCGAACAAGAGCTGACCGAGAGCGAGGTTTATACACATGACAGAAAAAGAAGTAGCGGAGCTGCGCAGACGGTTCCGTGCCGATAAAAGCAACATCACCCACGTGCGCGGATGCTATGTGAACGGGAACCGCGAGATTATATCAGAGTTCGACCAGTCCATCACCATGCTGGGCCAGGAAGAAGGAGAGATGCTCCTGACGACCCTGCGCAAGACGCTTTCCGGTGCATTGGGAAAGAACCTGATGGACATCGAGTTCAGCACAAAGCAGGTGGTGGACGGGGAAGACCACAAGCTCTTGATGGCCTTGAGGAACTCGCGCCTGGAAGACACAAATGCTTTACACGCCTTCTACGAGAAGGCGATCCAGTCCTTGAACATAGAGGACAACTACCTGATCCTGCTGGCCTATGATGCCTATGACGTGCCGTATCGCTCCAAAGACGGCGAGAAACAGGAAGATGCATCCAGTGAAGTGTTCAAATACATATTGTGCAGCATCTGCCCGGTAAAGCTGACAAAGGCTGCTTTAAGCTACTCGGCCAATGAGAACTGCTTTGGCCACTTGAACCCCGGCTGGGCCATCAGTGCACCCGAGACAGGATTCCTGTTCCCGGCATTTGATGAGCGCAGCACCAATCTGTACAATGCTCTGTATTACACCAAGGATGCAGCCTGCGATCAGGCGGCCTTCGCAGAGGCGATATTCCACGCTGAGCCCATTATGCCTGCCACTGTGCAGATGGAATCCTTCCAGTCTATGCTGGGGGATACGCTGGCTGACGAGTGCAGCTATGAGGTGGTGCAGACCGTTCACGAGCGCTTTTGTGAAATGATCGAGGAGCACAAGGCCAATAAGATCGAAGAGACGCTGACCGTTTCCAAGGGGACTGTGAAGCAGATTCTGAAGTCCGGCGGCGTGACGGAAGAGCGCGTACAGGCCTTTGATGAGCGGTTTAACAGTGTCTTCGGGGAAGAGACGAGCCTGCCGCCGCGCAACCTTCTCAACACCAGGCAGATGGAGATCAAGGTGTCTGACGATGTTACCATTCGCGTCAACGCTGACCGCACTGACCTGGTGGAGACCCGTGTGATCAACGGAGCGCGGTATGTTTTGATTCGAGCGGAAGAAGATGTGGAAGTGAATGGCGTGTCGATCAAAATCCGTTGATGCGTTCATAAAATTTTTGATAGCATCAAATAAATGTAAAGCAGCCTCTTGGTTTTGAAGTGACCAAGAGGCTGCGTCTGTTGTTGGATAGCAATGTGAGAGATTCGGGTTTTTGTTATAGACCTGTTGTGGATACAGTTATAAAGAAACGGTTGTTGTCACCAGAGCTGAAACTGATATTAATGCAGTCAACTGCACGCACATCCTCTGTCTTCAAATCGAAGCTTAGGATTTCGCGTTCACCACTCGCATATCCACCGAACAGCTTAAACAAATTACCATCCGGCGGATTAAATACGACTGCACGAAGTCCCTCTGGTACGGTGCATTCGATGGTAAAGCGGATATAGCCATTGTCCAGCGGCTGAGCCGTGTAGCTGTGGATGGTGTAGGATCCGGTCTGCAGTTGGTTAGAGTCGGACCAACGCAACGTTTTTGCGGTCCCAACGGGGTTCCCATCGGTCAGGGTAAACTCTTTGGCAGTGCTACCGCCGCCTTTGCCAGCCTGAACGGTTACTTTAGGAACACTCTGACCGGCCTGTGTGATATAACCCTTAGCATCGCAAAGAGACATGGCGGCTGCAGTTGGTTCCAGCACACCGAAATTGTGGTAGGTCAGTAGATTACACAGGCTGAACTGGTAGTTGCTGCTTCCATCTAAAAGTTCTGCACTATGTTTTATCAGTGCTTCACCATACGCCTGCTGAGCGTAACAGAATGCCTGACTGCGAGTCATGCCTTCGTGAAGCGCCTTCAGATAGCTGTAATAGAAATAATAGAAGTTGCTCTGCATCATTTCCGATACACTGGCCTTGCAGTCAACACCGTTGTTCGAGATGATCGTAGTTGCAGAGAACATACCCACACATTGTCCGTTCAAAGCCGTGGTAGTTAGGTTGTTCTGCATTCCGGAGCCGTTGTTGCAGGCCCAACAATCCAGATAGTATGCATTGTTGTCCAATACCGAATTGATGTCGTCCATATTCAGGAAGGAAATACGCTGTTCTTCTCCGTTGACAAAAATACACTGGTCGATGTTATTCCATTGGCCGTGGGAGTTGATCAGCAGCTCCATGATTCCGGAATCGTTTTCCTTTGCCAGATTATCCTTGGTGAAGCCGCCCAGAACTTTGGTGGTGACAGGAACATCGCCGTCCAGATTGCCAT
>CAZDXX010000202.1:1227-2566 GCA_964509595.1 uncultured Oscillospiraceae bacterium | reverse complement strand
CGTGGATCGCCGCAAAACAGCCCGCAATACCGGAGCCAATAACAAGCACGTCAGTCGTTACGACTGTTTCCATCACGTTTTTTCCCATCGCGTTCCTCCTCTTCTCTCTTCATCAGGGGCGGCGTTAGATCACCGCCCCTGATGATTCGCGTTGATTAAAATCAGAATACTTCCAAAGTGCTGATCGCACCGTCAGAGAAGGAAGAACGGTCAATTTCAGCGATTTTGCCGTCATAATTGACAGGGTAGCAATTGCCGCCATCCAGAACCCAAGTACTCTCGTAGGTATCATCTGCGAACCAGGTAGCACCATTGCCGGCAGTCTTGGGTGCTTCGCCTTCATAGGTCATGTCATTGATGAAAATAGTTCCGTCATCATTCTGAACCCACTTGCCCGCATAGCTCTGAGCGCCGACCCAAGAGTTGTCCATAACAATCAGCGCAGTACCATCACCCTTCAGTTTGACGCCATAGGGAGTGGTGGCGCCGTAGGGATTCACAAAACCGAAGAGGTAGGTACCTTCCACGGATGTGCCGGTGGGGTAAATAGCCTCAGGCAAGGTGGTCAAATCCAGTTCCCCGGTCTTGCCATCATAACCAGCAGGCTGGCAGCTCTTGTTGCCAAGGAACTCCCAAGTGCTCTCGTAAGTACCGTCAGCAAACCAGTAAGCACCATTGCCATCGGTCTTGGGAGGCTCTCCTTCATAGCTCATGTCGCCGACAGTAACAGTGCCGTCATCGTTAGCGACCCACTTGGCGCCAACATATTCCTGAGTACCAACCCAAGCGCTCTCCATGAAAATGTTGGAGGTACCATCGGCATTCAACCACAGAACATAGGGCACGGTAGCGCCGTAGTTGTTGACAAAACCGAAGGTGTAAACGCCAACCTTGTCAGCGCCAGCAGGATAACAGTCAGCAGGCAAAGAGGTCAGATCAATCTCACCAACCTTGCCCTCATAACCGATGGGGACACAGGTCTTATCGCCGCTGAGCTTCCAGCTACTCTCATAAGTACCCTCTGCGAACCATGTTGCGCCGTTTCCGTCAGTTCTGGGAGGCTGAACGTCATAGGAACATGCACCCAGAGACACGACGCTGTCGCCGTTAATAGTCCAGCTGTCGCCATAGTACGCCATCAGGCCGACCCAGCCACTGTTTTCGAAAATTTTAAAGGTACCATCGGCATTCAACCACAGAACATAGGGCACGGTAGCGCCGTAGGCATTGACATAACCAAAGGTGTACACACCCACTGCCTCAGCTGCGGTAGTGGGATCGGTATAGGGCTTTGCAATGAACTCGGTGGGGGCAGTATAACCGACAGGAGTAACTGTCT
>CAZDXX010000202.1:0-1217 GCA_964509595.1 uncultured Oscillospiraceae bacterium | reverse complement strand
GGTAATTTTGCCATCTGCGCCGACCCAATCAACCGAAATTGCTTCGCTGAGTGCATTAGTGGTGAAGGTGCCGTCACCATTATCGATCCAGCCATCACCATTCACGGTAGCGCTACCCAGGGCTCCCTCATACTTGACGTAAACCTTTCCGGTTTCCTTGGTAGTAACAGTAAAGGCAGTTTCATCGCCGTAAACATCAACATAGTTAAAGGAATAAGTTCCGGCTTCAATCTTGTTTTCATCTGCCGCAGGAGTTTCCACAACTTCCGGGGTTTCTTCCACTTCAGGTTCTTCAACCGTGGTGTTGCTGCAGCCAGCAAACAGAGAGAATACCATCGTCGCAGAAAGAAGTATTCCAAAAATCTTTTTCATATTGTTTCCCTACTTTCTTTTAATTTAATGGATTAAGCGAGGTCAATATCGAAATCTTTGCTTTTCAGCCAGAGACTGAACAAAAATAAAGAATTAGAGTTTCCCCTGTGCCTTCAGCTTTGCCAATTCCCAGGGCGGCAGACGGGTGATCGCTGCCTGGGGATGATCCACAGCGCCCATCAATTCCTTGATCTTAGGCCATTCACCGTTCATGTCCATCTTTTTTGGTTCTGCTGCGGTAAAGACAATGGCATCCACAGGACAAACATACTTGCACTGCAGGCAGTTACAGCAGTCAGCCGGATAGGCGATAGTCATTTTTCCGTCCACCACACGAAACAGATCAGCCGGACAGACCTTTTCGCACAAAGTACAGCAGGTACAGGCAATCGGATTAATCGAACGAATCATTATGCTCAACCTCCTGTCTTAGCCAATGCACAGCGGTCCACGATTTCTTCTTCCGGACGATACTTGTATCGCTCAAAGGGGATATCCAGCAGTTCAGCGCGCATATCATCACCAACACCGGAGACCACGATCCACTTGGCGTAGTTCTTGTTGTCCATGTAGGGATAATCCGCTCTGTAATGCTCAATACGGGACTCTCTGCGCTCACGGGCGGCCAAAGCCTGAGCCTGACCCAGCTGCACCACATTGCGAATCTTCAGGCACTTAGCCAGTTCATGCACATCGTTTCCGCACTTCAGTCCGGCAGCTTCCTCTTCCAGTTGGCGGAAGGCGTTATAAGCAGTGGTCAGAGTCTCTTCCGTTCTATAGTCCATGTAGGGCCAGATGTCGATCATCTTGCAGCGCACCTCAGCCTCGGTCAGGCCAACACCGCG
>CAZDXX010000201.1:0-2585 GCA_964509595.1 uncultured Oscillospiraceae bacterium | reverse complement strand
CGCCGCAGTCAGCGTGGGGGGTGTACTCGGGCTGGTGCTTGCCGCGCAGCAGGGTAGCAGCGGTAGCAGCGGTCTTGCCCAGAGGCTTGTCGGCGGCATCGAGAACGTACCACTTACGCTCGATGTTGCCCTTGTTTGCCATAAAAGTGGACATGGTGTTTTCTCTCGCTTTCTATATGAATTTGTTTTAAAACACGAAGATAACTCACCTTTACAAAGGCGAGCGAATTGTATTATAATGCTTGGGAAATCAAGTGTCAACAGATTTTTTGAAAAAATTAATTGGCGATGTTGAAATCTTTGATTTTCTTTAATTTTCTCGCTAAATCTCGTGAATTCTAATTTTCGATTTTATTTTTGGGGTGGCATATGAATCAGATTTTAAGCCATACCCGCCGTTGTGTCGAGGACTATGACATGATTCAGGCGGGAGATCACATTGCGGTAGGGGTTTCCGGAGGCAAGGATTCTATGGTCCTGCTGGCAGCATTGGCACGCCTACGTGAATTCTACCCCAAGGCTTTCACTGTGGAAGCAATCACGTTGGATCTGGGTATCGAAGGTATGGATTTTACTCCGGTAGCCGACTGGTGCGCGGCGCATGAGATTCCCTACACCGTGATACCGACGGAAATTAACAACATTATATTTAATATAAGGAAAGAGAAAAATCCCTGTTCCATGTGCGCAAAGATGCGCCGGGGGGCTTTACATGGGGCGCTTCAGGAGCGGGGAATTAAAAAGATTGCGCTGGGTCACCATTATGACGATGCCATCGAAACCTTTTATATGAATCTGTTTTATGCAGGCAGCTTATCCTGCTTCCAGCCGGTCACTTATCTGGATCGTACGGATATTACCCAGATTCGCCCCCTGCTCTATTGTGGTGAGGGTCAGATTCGGAATGTGGCAGCCAGAGAGAATTTGCCGGTGGTTCAAAATGCCTGTCCTGCTGACGGGGCAACCAAGCGACAGGAGGTCAAGGACTTGATTGCAGATTTGAGCAAGAAGTATCCCCGGCTGAAGGACTATACCTTCGGTGCTATGCAGCGGTTACCGCTGCCGGAGTGGGGCGTAGTAAAGAAGGAGTGATCATTATGGAAATCAATACACTTCGTATTGCGCTGAAAGGCGTTTCTGCTTACCGGGAAATAAACAAGACTCCGCTGATGGAGCAGGTAGCTGCGCTGTTGGACGCATTGGTATCCGGGCAGGGAGAGACCGCTGTCGAGCATTATACAGAACTCTTTTATTTGCTGCGCCAGGCGGGATGCGCCGGTTTGGGAGAATGGCTGGATGAGCGGCTGCGCTATGATGAGGCGCCGTATCCTTTATTGGTAGAACGAAACGGAGTGGATCCCGCACTGGAGTGCGCTGCCAAGCGGGATGTGGAAACCTTTGCGCTGTTGGCTGCCCTGGATTGCGATAAGTTGATCGGTGCCATGAAAAAGCTGCTGTCCAGTGAATATCAGTCTATGTTGTCCAACCTGCCGCGTTGGAAAGCGGGTGTCCCCTTCGATTTTGATGGTTTGACTGCTTTTTATCGTGCCAATGGCTCCGGTATGTTTGCAAAGTATCGGGCGTTCCTGTGGGAAGACGGCGTATTGCACCCCATTGCGGAGCCGGATGCGCCGAAGAAGCAGGATTTGTTGGGATATGAGCTGCAGCGCAATGCGGTGATCAACAATACTCGCGCCATGCTGGAAGGGCATACGGTGAACAACGTGTTGCTTTATGGTGACAGCGGCACGGGTAAATCTGCCACAGTAAAGTCGTTGCTTGCCGTAGACGGGTTTGACGATCTGCGGATCATTGAACTACAAAAAGATGGGCTGGCAGATATGTCTGAACTGATTCGGGAACTACGAAATAAACGCCAGAAGTTTATTCTTTTTATCGACGATTTGGCCTTTGATCAGGATGACCGTACCTACTCTTTGTTGAAAACCATTTTGGAAGGCGGATTGGAACCCCGACCTGCCAATATTGCTATTTATGCAACGTCCAACCGCCGCAATCTGGTGCGCCAGACATTTACGGATCGTGCAGGAGACGAAGTGGATTGCGCTGAGACCATCCAGGAGAAGACTGCATTGGCCGATCGCTTTGGCCTGCGTGTGGCGTATCTGCCCTTGAATAAACCCGAGTTTTTGAAACTGGTGGAAGGTTTGGCGGCTCTTGAAGGAATCGAGATGGATCAGGAGGAGCTGCACGCACAGGCGGTCAAGTGGGAGATGCGCCACCCCGGACGCACACCGCGCACTGCGCGTCAGTTTATTGCGGGTTTGAAAACGAACCGATAAGCAAAAGAGTGGGCGCAGCTCCCACGGGAGCGTAAGCGACCCGCCGCGTCTGCGGCGTGAATGCGAAGCATTCCCGCAGGGGCAATTCACTTGCCCCGAGGAAGTGAAATAGTCTGGGGACCCTGCGCGACCATGGTCGTGTGGGGTGAGATGCGCCACTCCGGACGCACGCCGCGTACGGCACGACAGTTTATTGCCGGCTTAAAAACGAACGGATAACGAAAACAAGGCCCGCTGCATTTTTGCAGCGGGCCTTGTTGAATGTAAAATTAGAAATACTTC
>CAZDXX010000200.1:0-2586 GCA_964509595.1 uncultured Oscillospiraceae bacterium | reverse complement strand
ATTTGCATCCCGCAGCGGCGAAATTTCGGGAAGAATCAGGACGGAAAGCATTCGCAACTGGTGTTTTGGCGCATATAGGGGCCATCGGTTTTGTGTGTTTTGCACAATTTCGCATGGTCCAAAAATTCTCACCCAAATTCCAAAAATATTTTTTCGCAAATGGGGCGCCGAAACGGGGAGAACAGGCGGGCCCTGCCGTGCATCGGGATAGGGGTAATTGTAGACTTTTTCAGTGTTTCCAAGGCATTTTTCAAATTTATGCTCATTCTTTCGACAGAAAAAAACATACCCAAAGATTATTACACAAATCCAAAAATATTCTTCTTGTAAACCGTAGGAAGATATGCTATTATTTTGGCACGCAGAGTGTACATAAAAGGCTCTTTTGCGCCCTTTTTTGTGCAGAATGCCGGAAAGTTGTTCTTGTTTTCGTACAAAACGGCAAACACTCTGGGGAAGCAAGCCTCACGTTGTCCTGTTTTTGGGATCATGTGCTTGAATAATTTGTTCAGAAGAAGAGAAAGGAGAAAAACCGCTATTTCGTTTTACCAGGCAAAGTAAACCAGTTACATAAGCACTGTTGTAAATCAAAAATAGAAAGGTGAAAAACAATGAAAAAGACAATTGCAATGCTCCTGTCCCTGATCATGGTGTTCTCCATGATGTTCACCCTGACCGCTTGCGGCGAGAAGGATGATGCTGTCGACGCATCTGATCTGGGCCCCATTAAGATCGGTCACCTGTGCGACCTGACCGGTGTTGAGGCCATGACCGGCGGCGAAGCCAAGGCTGCTATGGATTTTGCTGTTCAGTATGTCGGCGAGATCTGCGGCCGTGAGCTTCAGGTCATCCACAAGGATACCCAGTCCGACTCCGCTGCTGCTGCTGACGCCGCCCGTTCTCTGATCGAAGAGGACGATGTCGACGTCATCTTTGGCCCCACTCTGATCGGCCACAAGGGCGCTGTCGCCAACGTCGCTGCCTCCTATGAGGTCCCCGTCGTGTTCTACAACCCCACTCCCGCCGGCATGATCGCTGAGAACGAGTGGGTCCTGGCCGCTTCCGGCTCCACCCCCCAGATGCCCACCGTTATGGCTGACTACGTCTACAACGAGCTGGGTTATGACGCTGTTGTCACCCTGACCAAGGACGACACCGGCGGCAAGTCCTATATGAATCCCTTCACCACCAACTTTGAAGCTCTGGGCGGCAAGGTCATTGACCAGGCCTGGGCTCCCGCTGAGGACAACACCGACTATGCCTCCTATCTGATGGGTCTGGTCGACGATGCTGCCAACGCCGACTGTCTGGTGGCATGGACCTCCGCTTCCTCCGCTATCCAGCTGTGGAACGCATGGTATCAGCTGGGCCTGAATGAGAGCCTGCCCATGGTGGCTGTGTTCCACGGCGCCTTCACCGACTCCTTCATCTGCAACGCTCTGTCCGGCACCAACCCCGCTCTGGTCGAGGAGATCCTGGGCACCGTCGCTCCCATGACCTGGGCTTACAACCTGGACAGCGAAGAGAACGCTGCCTTCGTTAAGGCTTATCAGGATGCCAACGACGGCGCATACCCCATCGGCAACAACCTGCCCGGCGCTACCGTTCAGGTCCTGCTGCTCCTGAAGGCTGCTGTGGAAGAGCTGGATGGCGTTACCTCCGACCGTACCGCTCTGCGCGATGCTATGAAGGCTGCTGACGTCAACGGTCCCGAGGGCCGCACCGTCTTTGTGGACGGCTCCAACATCGCTACCAAGGACGTTTACGTCGTTGAAGTGGTTCAGCTGGAGGACGGCTCCTACAACTATGGTCTGGTCAAGGAGTACTCCGATGTATCTCCCGACGGTCTGGTTGTCGGCTAATTCCAAAGTTTCACGCACCCACATGGATTGACTTGCACGATGTGGGGCATTGCATCAAAACAATGCCCCACATTGTTGTTGTCAATAGCCCGGCATGACCCGATGCCGGGAAGGAATCGCAATCGCTTGAACTAAGAAAAGGGGGCAATCCACCTAATGGATCTGTTAATGACTCAGCTCGGCATCCTGATCATGGGCGCGGCTTACGGCCTTGTCCTGTTCGTGATCGCCACCGGCATGTCTTTGACCCTGGGCCTGATGCGCGTGGTCAACATGTCCCATGGTGCAATCTACATGTTCGCAGGTTACTGCGGCATCGCGGTTTACACCAAAACCCAGAACTGGTTCCTGGCTATCATCGTCGGCGCTGTCGTCGGTGGTGTACTTGGCGCCATTCTTGAGATCGGCTTCCTGCGCCGTCTGTACAAGCATCCTTCTTATCAGGTTCTGCTGACCATCGGTGTCATCAACATCCTGAATAACATCGCCCAGTGGATCTGGGGCGGCCAGCCTATGTCTGCTCCCATTCCCGCATTCCTGGTGGGCGGTTTCTCCATGGGCTCCTTCACTGTGCCCTGGATCCGCGTGTTCATGCTGGCCTTCGGTGCCGTCATGTGCGTCCTGCTGTGGCTGCTGCAGGACAGGACCCGTATCGGCGCCATGGTCCGTGCCGGTATGGATAACCGCGAGATCGCCGCTTCTGTCGGTATCAACAACAAGCTGA
>CAZDXX010000199.1:0-2592 GCA_964509595.1 uncultured Oscillospiraceae bacterium | reverse complement strand
GTTCAGTTCTAAAACTGGCATCAAGCTGTATCGAGTAATGAACAAAATTGTTGTCAGTCAGCTGCACCTTTTGAAATGCAAAATATAAAAGGAGTAGTTGTTGTGGATTTAAATAAATTGATTGAATTTTGGCATGAAGAAGAGCGCAGCGCTCACATTCATGGTTGGGATTTTTCGCATATTGATGACCGGTACACGGAGTGTGGGAAACTGCCTTGGGATTATCAGGAAGTGATTTTAAACTATTTGAGGCCGGATATGAAGCTTTTGGACATCGACACCGGTGGAGGGGAGTTCTTGCTGTCGTTGAAGCACCCCATTGAGAATATCAGCGCGACGGAAGCTTATCCGCCCAATGTGGAGTTGTGCAAGAACACACTGCTGCCATTGGGAATTGATTTCAGGGCGGCAGACGGGAAGGGAGAACTGCCCTTTGACGATTGTGTGTTTGACATGGTCATTGACCGCCACGGAGATTTTAACGCAGAAGAGATTTACCGCGTTTTAAAGGCGGGCGGGGTTTTTATCACCCAACAGGTCGGTGCAGAGAACGACCGGGAACTGGTGGAATTATTGTTGCCGGAACAAAAGGAAGTTCCATTCCCGGAACAGTATGCGGAACTGACGGCAAAGAAGTTTCGGAACGTCGGATTTGAGATTTTGGTTCAGCAGGAAAGCTATCGGCCAATTCGTTTTTTTGATGTGGGCGCACTGGTGTGGTTTGCTCGCATCATCGAATGGGAATTTCCCGGATTTTCTGTGGAGAACTGTTTGGATGCACTGTGTCGTGCGCAGGAGCGGTTGGAGAAAAAAGGTTATATCGAAGGGAGAACTCATCGCTTTTTGCTTGTTGCAAAAAAATAAATGGGATATAAGGGACATCCCCACCGGCGCTGGGAACGGCCGGTGGGGATGATTCACTTACGGATCCGCAGAATCCAAAGGATCATACGCGGCGTTGGAGGGAATAGCTGGCTCGGGAAGCCGCTGGTAGAGTACGGAATCTGCGCGAATCGGATTCTCATCCAAGTAGCCTTGCAGATCATCTGATGTTCGACACCATAATGTTAATCATTTGAGCCTGCTGCGGGGTTATGGGTTCAAGATCGTCAGCGCCCACAGAGGTGGTGTCGCCACTATTGACAACGGGTTCGGTCTGTGATACTGTAGTGGCAGAGGACGCAGGTTTATATCCACGTGGCTCCAAACCGTTGGTTTGCGGCTGGGATGTATCAATCTGCGTCTTTGTTTTTCCGTATTTTTTCAAATAATGAATGGTGTGAAAGGTCAGATTGCTGTGTTCCAACGCGATGCGGGAGCTTTCAGGAAGCGACTGAAAAAACGCGACTGCGGTCGGGTCCAGATCTAACATAATCAATCTCCTTGCAAAAAAATGTGGGCCGCTGCGTTCACAGCGGCCCACAACAATTCGGTTAGGTTAGCGGCACTGGGTAGGATTGTTCTTGTCCTGAGCCTGGTTGTTCTTCTTGTTCTGAGTATTCTGCTGCTTCTTATCCTGAGTGTTCTGCTGATTTTTGTTCTGATTCTGGTTCTGCATGATGAAGCTCACCTCACTTCCACGGATAGTATGCCTCCGGAAGAAGCAAATATGTGAAAAAGTTTGCTTTTATGAAAAAAAGATACCAATTTTTTTCTCTATGTGATAGAATGAATAAAAACACGAAAAGGAGAGGGTTTCATGCGTTGCCCGTTTTGTAACCATCCTGAAAGCAAGGTCGTAGACTCCCGGCCCTCAGACGAAGGTGCGAGCATTCGCCGCCGCCGTGAATGCTTGGAATGCCACAAACGCTTTACCACCTATGAAACCATCGAAAGTTTGCCGCTGGTCGTCATCAAGAAAGACGGCAGTCGCCAAAGTTTCGACCGCAGTAAGATTTTGAGCAGCATGCTGAAATCTTGCGAAAAACGATCGGTGCCGTTGGCAACGCTGGAGCAGATGGCGTCTGAGATTGAGCAGGCGCTGCAAAACGAGATGGATCGTGAGATTTCCTCCAGCCGTATCGGTGAATTGGTCATGGAAAAACTGAAGGGCGTGGACGAAGTGGCGTATGTTCGGTTCGCTTCTGTTTATCGTCAGTTTAAGGATATCAATAATTTTATGGCGGAGTTGACTCGCCTGCTGGAAGAAAAGTAATGTTATGTTGCGAATGGCGCGGCTTTTTGGCCGCGCCATTTTTCTTGCACTTCTTTGGATGGTGTGATATGATATCTTAGTATAATTGTGTACAAATAACAGTGGAAAGGACTGTTTTACTTTTATGGAAGAAATGAAGAAGAAAGTTATGCTCTCCGGCATCCAGCCGAGCGGTGATCTCCATTTGGGTAATTATCTGGGTGCGATCCGAAACTGGGGTGCTCGCGCGGAAGAGTTTGACTGCTATTATTTTATGGCGGATATGCACACCATCACTGTGCGTCAGAATCCTGCTGATCTGCGCCGCCGCACGCTGACTCAGTTGGCTCAGTATATTGCTTGCGGTCTGGACCCTGAGAAGAACACCTTGTTTGTTCAGTCTCATGTTCACCAGCATGCTGAACTGGGCTGGGTGATCAACTGCTACACCATGTTCG
>CAZDXX010000198.1:0-2604 GCA_964509595.1 uncultured Oscillospiraceae bacterium | reverse complement strand
AAGCGAGCAAACCTCGGAAAGCGAGCAAACCTCGGAAAACGAGCAAACCTCGGAACAAGAAAAGTCCTCTTACACTCCTGCCTCCAAAGGCAAACGCATTGCCGCCTGGATTGGTATCATCTTCATGATCTATCTGGTCATCATGTACAGTTATTCCATTGCGACCGGCGCGATCTTGTGGTGGTAACATCATGGAAAAATTAATTAGACAAGGTTTAACCGATCTCGGTTTAGACGCCGATAAGGCTTCTTTGTTAGCACGGTACGGTCAGCTCTTGCTGGAGAAAAATCAGGTCATGAACCTGACCGCCATCACCGAGTATAATCAGGTTGCTCGTCTGCATATGTTGGATTGTGCCGCTTTGCTGACACACATTGATTTGAAAGGGAAATCCCTGATTGATGTTGGCACCGGAGCAGGTTTTCCCGGCATGGTATTGAAAATCATGGAGCCATCTGTGGAATTAACTTTGTTGGACAGCTTGGAAAAACGATTAAATTGGCTGGCAGAGGTTTGCGAAGAGCTTGGCCTTACAAATGTGCGCTTCGTTCATGCCCGCGCAGAGGAACAGGCTCTGTCTCCTGATTTTCGTGAACAGTTCGACATCGCCACCGCACGCGCTGTAGCCTCCATGAATACACTCAGTGAAATCTGTCTGCCCTATGTGAAAGTCGGCGGCCGGTTCTTAGCTATGAAATCTGTAGACAGCAGCGAAGAGGTGGAGCAGTCCGCTACTGCCATTTCCAAACTGGGTGGACGCTTGGAAAAACGATTTGACTATATTATTCCGGGCACGGACATCAGCCATCGTATCGTACCTGTTTTGAAAATCAGCTCAACGCCGGATCGGTATCCCCGCCGCTGGGCAAAAATCCAGAAGAACCCCTTGTGATTTCTTATATTTTGCACAAATAGCAGTTGAAAACTTTGTGGAATCATGATATGATTTCGGTTGAAATGGAGGTAATGTATGGGAACGGTAATCGTGGTCACCTCAGGCAAAGGAGGAACCGGTAAAACTACCCTGACCGCCGGGATTTCTTCCTGTTTGGCCGCCATCGGGTACCGAGTCCTGTGCATCGATATGGACATCGGCCTGCGCAATCTGGACATTTCTCTGGGAATGACTGATCGCGTAGTCATGGATTTCTCAGATGTCGTGGAGGGTCGCTGTACTTTAGAGCGCGGCGCAGCCGCGCACCCGGTGATCGAAGGATTGTACCTGCTCACCGCACCGATGCATTTGCCCGCCGGACGTATTTCTCCCCAGCAGATGGTCCAGTTTCTCGATCAGGCAAAAGAGTCCTTCGATTACGTCATGATTGATTCCCCTGCAGGCATTGGTTCCGGCTTCCAGTTGGCCATGGCAGGTGCAGACCGCGCCATTGTAGTTACCACCAATGACCCCTCGGCTCTGCGGGATGCCCAGCGAGCAGTATCCGAATTGTCAAAACAACTGCCGTCGATCCACTTGGTCATGAACCGTATTCAACCCAAAATGATGAAGCGGCTTCATACCACCATTGATGATGCTATGGACACCGCCGGACTACCTCTTTTAGGCGTTGTCCCGGAAGATCCTCAGGTTTCTTTGGCATTGGGTGCCGGTCAACCGCTGGTTTTAGCCAGCCGTCGCGGCGCAGCTATCGCATGTTTAAATATCGCGCGACGCATCTCCGGCCAGCGCACTCCATTGATGAAAATCCGATAAAATAAAGGTGAAGGAAGGGTTTTACCGTGAATATCGCACTTTTAAGTCACGACAACAAAAAAGAACTGATGGTTCAATTTTGTATCGCATACTGCGGCATTCTGTCAAAACACACCGTCTGCGCTACAAACACCACCGGTCGTCTGGTAGCGGAAGCTACGGGTCTTCCTGTGCACCTGTTCCTCTCCCATGCCCATGGTGGCAGTCAGCAGGTGGGTGCCCGCATCGCTTACAACGAGATTGATATGGTCATCTTTTTCTCTGATCCAAAGGCCACCGATTTGGATCCTGATCTGCAGTATATCACCCGGCTGTGCGATCAGTACAACGTTCCCTTCGCCACCAACGTTGCCACAGCAGAGATGCTGATTCATGGCTTGGCCCGAGGCGATCTGGACTGGCGCGAAATCGCCAATCCCAAGTCTGCACCTTTTGCAGTCTAAGCCCCTGACTTTGTATATACTGCGCCCCCGCGACCTTTGGCGCGGGGGCCCTTTACTGATATAAAGGAGCATTATTATGGCACAAATGAAACCCCGTACCCTTTCCGGCTTTATGGAATTGCTACCTGCCCGGCAAGTACAGATGGAGCGCATCATGGAAATCCTCCGTCGTTCTTACTCCCTGTACGGCTTCACTCCTCTGGACACTCCGCTGATTGAAGCGTCCGAAGTCCTTCTGGCCAAGGGCGGCGGTGAGACCGAGAAGCAAATCTACCGCTTTACTAAGGGCGATACCGATCTTTCTCTGCGCTTTGACTTGACTGTACCTCTGGCCAAGTATGTGGCTCTGCATTACGGCGAGTTGACCTTCCCCTTCCGTCGCTTCCAAATCGGTAAGGTCTACCGCGGCGAGCGCGCCCAGCGCGGCCGCTTCCGTGAGTTCTATCAGG
>CAZDXX010000197.1:0-2690 GCA_964509595.1 uncultured Oscillospiraceae bacterium | reverse complement strand
TTCTCACCGTACTCACACCATCCTTTCCATCTTATACCCCAGTCCCCAGACCACCTTTAAATACCGCGGCTCGCCGGGGTTGATCTCGATTTTCTCTCTCAGGTGCCGGATATGTACTGCCACCGTGTTTTCCGAGCCATAAGCCGGATCATTCCACACCTGCTCGTAAATCTGCGAGGTGGAAAACACCCGTCCGGGGTGGCGCATGAGCAGCTTGAGAATGCTATACTCCAAGGGGGTCAGATTTCGCCCCTCCCCGTCCACGGTGACCGTTTTGGTCTTGTCGTTGAGCACGATTCCGCCGTTGACCAGCAAATCCGGATCGTCCGTTACGTGATTGCGTCCACCCAAGGTAGTGTACCGCCGCAGTTGGCTCTTTACCCGGGCCATAACTTCAATAGGATTGAATGGTTTCGTGACATAATCGTCTGCCCCGATGTTCAGGCCCAATACCTTGTCAGAATCCTCACTTTTTGCCGTCAACAGAATGATGGGCACATTGCATGCTTCACGAAGCTTGGCAGTGGCACGTATGCCGTCCATCTCAGGCATCATTACATCCATCAGCACCAGATGGATATCCTCCTTTGCCACGATGTCCAACGCCTCTCTCCCGTTGTATGCCGGGAAGGTTCGATATCCTTCACTGTTCAAAAAAATCTCCAGCGCTGAAACGATGTCCTTATCGTCGTCGCAAATCAATATATTGTACATCCTGACCCTCTCCCTTCTTTCTTGCTTTTATCCTATCAGTATGAAATTAAAAGACAAGGGGGAATTTTTTTAAGATTCTCTTAAGAAAACAGCGAAGGGACAAACTGCAAAACAGCTTGTCCCTTCGCCTTATGAGCAAAATCTGTGGTTCCCGATCGTCTTGATCAGCGGCCGGCTCCAGATCCAGGATGAAGTAGCCGTGTTCGGGTTAAAATAATAGATGGCCCCGCCACTTGGATCAACACCATTTAGTGCCTCCTGGGCCGCCCGGACAGCAGACTGGGCTACCGGTTGATCGATCTGCCCGTCCACCATACAGGTGAATGCACCCGGTTGGTAAACTACACCCGCCACGGTGGACGGGAACGACGGATGCTCTACTCGATTCAGAATGACTGCACCCACCGCAACCTGTCCGGCATAGGGTTCTCCCCGAGCCTCAGCGGAAATGACCCGTGCCAACAGAGTCACTGTGGCGTCCTGCGCCATCCCGCCGGTGGACGTACCGGTACCGCCGGTATTGAATATCCCCAGCGCAGCCAGGGTGTTTTCCCCCACGATTCCATCTTCGGTCAGCCCGTTGGTACGTTGAAAATATCGTACCGCCTTAGCAGTCGCGCTGCCGAAAATACCATCTACTTCTCCGTCGTAGTATCCCCAGCGCTTCAGCTTATCCTGAATTACCCGAACCTGCTCTCCGGAAGACCCCTGCCGGTAGGTGGCCGCTCCGGCGGACTGGGCAAACAGAATCAGCGCAATATTGACTGCAAACAAAATCAGCAGCGCGGCAATCAGCCGCCTTTTTGATGAACTCATTTTAATCACCGAGTATATTTTACGATGGACACATGACCGATATGCGGGAATAAAATCAACAAAATCCGGAAACACTGGAAGAAACAATACAAAACGTCCGGAAGCAGGAGGGAACGATATGGTCAAAGGCGTTACGCGCCGGGTCATTGTTGTCAAGACCCCGGATCGCAGGTTATTTGAACAGGCAATTTTTATTGTAAAAGAAGATGCATTCACAAAAGAAGGCGTGACCGCCGAGCAGGTATTGGCAGAAGCCCAGCGAGTAGCTGACGGCTACGTGCGCCGCAACTCAACACTGCGTAAAAAGCTGTTTCGCATCCCAGCACCTGCCTATGCCGCCGCAGGTGCAGTAGCTTCCACGGTGATTTGGGCTTTAGCCATTTTCCTCTAAATGAACACATCCACCAGCGAAGCTGGTGGTTGTCACCATGCGGGCATAGCCCTTTGTTCCTCGCGTACGCGTCCAACGCGTAAGTACGGTCTGCCAGTTGCGTAAGGACTGTTACTTGCCGCCCGTAAACGGGCCGTCAGACGGGATCCTTAACTGTTCCCCCATCTCATCCTCTTTCAGCTGGTTTCTGACATACTCTGCAATTCGGCTTTCGTTCTTTCCTACTGTATCCACATAGTATCCTCTACACCAAAATTCTCGGTTTCGATACTTGTATTTCAGTTCGCCGAATTGCTCATATAGCATGGTGCTACTTTTTCCTTTTAGATATCCCATGAAGTGCGACACGGAAAACTTCGGGGGTATCTCTACGTAAAGATGGATGTGGTTTGGGCATGCTTCTGCCTCGATAATCTTTACACCCTTCCACTCACATAGTTGTCTCAATATTTTCCCTATTGCTGCTCGCTTTTCGTTGTAAAATACCTTTCTGCGGTATTTCGGTGCAAACACTATGTGATATTTACAATTCCATCTTGTATGTGATAAACTGTTTATGTCATTCATTCCCACTATGAATGCCTCCCTGTTAGTATTTGGTGCAGTTGGCAGACCGCTCCTTTATCCTAACAGGGATTTTTATTTATCGCCATAGGCTCTATTGAACCACTGGCCTAGCCAGTGGTTTTCTATATACAAGAACCCCGCACACGTCTGTGTGCGGGGCGCAATTTTGGCTTGTGATAAAATATAGGCGTAACCTCAACTC
>CAZDXX010000196.1:0-2696 GCA_964509595.1 uncultured Oscillospiraceae bacterium | reverse complement strand
ACGAGGCCGCCATCGGTATGGTCAACTCCAAGACCACCGCCGTGCGCATCATCCCTGTCCCCGGTGCCAAGGTGGGCGACATGATGGAGATGGGCGGCCTGCTGGGCAGTGCGCCGGTCATGCCGGTGCATAACGCATCCAGTGCCAAGTTTATTGCCCGTGGTGGACGCATTCCTGCGCCTATGCAGAGCTTGAAGAACTAAATGAGAATGACGAAGGGGCGAGCCAACCGGCTCGCCCCGTGTTTGTTGTGCGGAGGAAAGAAGAACCATCCCTGTGTCTCTGATTGATTAGTCAAGTAAACTCAGGGTGGTGTCTGCTGTAACGGTATCCCACACGGTGTCGCCGGCCGAAGATTTCGTTTCAAACTGCAGAATAAGTTGGACGGTTTGCCGTGCATCAGCATAGGTGGAGCTTACGATACTGACACTGTCCTTCACGGCGTAATAGCCAGTGAAGCCGACTACTTCCGGAACTCGAACGCCTACGATTTCAAAGCCGGAATAATTGTCAACATTTTCGACAACGCTTAATTCAATGTCAACCGTAACGCCTGTCAGGGAGCTTGTCGATACGAACACGTTTTCAAAGGTATATGGCAGCATCAAACGCGCGGAACCGTTCACATTGACCGTTTCCGGTGCACCGGACAGTGTCAGGACGACGGGAGTTTCGACGATTGTGTATTCACCGTTAACAAGCTGGGTGCTTGTGTATGTTCCGACAGGGCTATGGGCGAGCTCTTTAGCGAGTGCAGAAGAACAGATGCCCAGGGTCAGGCAGAGGGACAGACACAGTGCAAAGATTTTTTTAAACTTCATATGCAGTCTCCTTTTGGATAATTTATTTCAATTGATTTAACATGACATGGCGTTTCGGGGATTGCCGGTGTTTATGCCGTTCCAGTGACTGGGATTCCGGTAAAGGCTGCTCCGTCAATGGTCCCGCTGACTTTCAAAGTGTAGGTCTCGCCTTTGGTCACGGTGCAGTCCTCGTCGATGATCAGGCGGGACGTGGCGGAGTCGGACCATTGGGCTACGCGGGTGCTGCCGTGCCAAAGCTCCAGAGTGGCGGTGATGGGTTAACCAATCGCCATGATGCTGACGGAACAATTTGCGGTGGTCCCGTCAAAAGAGAGTGTGGGTGTGTATTGGGCGGCGCGGGATTCCGCGGCGGCAGCGGAAATGACCAGCGTGGACAAACTTGCCGCTGTAAGCAAAATGGATACGATGCGTTTCTTCATAAACAGTTCACCTCCTTTCGTCGTTCTATCTATTTAAACGACGGAAGGAGGTGAAACCGGACACTAAAATACAAAAAATTTTTATTTTGTAGGATCTGTCAAAAGGACGGACTCCGCTATGTGCACCATGACGGATTCTTCCGGGGACCCGTTGAGAGAGAACACGATATTGGTATCTTCGTCGAACCAAACCAAATCGTTTGTTTCATCGGGATTCAGTGCGAGGTAAAAATCGGCTTGAATTCCGTTGATATTAACGGTTTTGTGTAGGTAGCCTGCCTCGTCAAACTGCATTTCTATAAGGCTGCTATTCTGAACAAAGAAATATTCAAACACAAAGGCGCTCATAATGTCGTCGCCCTTCTGGTAAAGGGCGTTGAAGGCCGCTTCGCCCTCGTGGGCATCGACTTCCTCATACCCCTCGGGCAGCCAGGTGATGCGGTAGGCGGGCAGGCTTTCGGCCACCGGTTCGCCAAAGAAGCGGTAGACGATATGCTCCTCGTACACCTCCCGCACCCAGGTGAAAAAGGCTTCCCGAGCCTGGGCGTCCACCGTCAGCCAGGCGCTGACGCCGATCAGGGCGGCTAAGAAAAACATGGCCGCCCGCTGCATGGTCTTGCGGATGCTGCGGCGCAGGTCGTATTTGGACATCAGCTTTTGCATCTTGTCCCGGAAGGTGGGGGAAAACTCATGCTCACATTGAGAGGGCGGGGGCAGGGAATCCAGAAGGGACTGCCGCACCGACGCGGCGGCCTGCTTCAGCGCTTCGTCGGAAAGCGTGATTTGACTCATACCGATATCCCCTCCTGTTCCAGAATTTCGCGCAGGCGTTCTTTGGCCCGCCAGATCAGCTTCTGCACGGACTCCTGCTTCATGTCAAAGAGTCGTGCGATCTCCTTCGTGGTGTATCCGTGGTCGAAGTGCAGCATCAGCACCTCCCGGTACCGCGCCGGCAGCTTTGCCATAGCATCAGACAATGGCCCGTCCCCGGGCAGAGGGATCTCCCATCCGGTTATCTCCTCGTCCAACTCGGTCTCCGGCTTGCGGGAGCGCTGACGCAGGATGTCAATGGATTTCCTCTCAACTATAATAACGACGAGAGAACGCGTTTCCGGACACTTCACATCAAAATTTTTATGAAAAATTTTTGAAGCGTTTTTGACAATGGCCAGAAACGCCTGGTGGACAGCGTCCTCCGCGTCCTGCTCGTTCTGCAAAATCTTATTTGCCACATAATACATCAGGCCGCGGTAGCGGTTATATAATTGTTCAAAGTGCGACCGATCCTTCGCGGAATCGAGCATTTGCAGGTATATCAGCACAGGCGTGACCTCGTTTGTTGTTTGTTTTGTGCTGCTATAATAACATATTTTTGCAGTGGCTGAAAGAGTGCGAAACAAAAAGATTGACAGGTAAAAAATATCCCCTTATAATACTCAATACAAATGAAATA
>CAZDXX010000195.1:0-2763 GCA_964509595.1 uncultured Oscillospiraceae bacterium | reverse complement strand
GGCATCCGTAAGGCAGCAAAGCTGCCGACGGCTGCCGCAGGGGAGAGGACGAGCAGCGAAACGAGCGAGTTTTCCCGTTCACGGGAAAATGAGGGATGTGTAGCTTGCGAGGACGTAACAGAGGACGTTGCGCAAATCGACATCACGGTGTATTAACACCTTCCCCCCCAGAAAGAAGGCACCGGGGAACTCCCTTTTGTACTGCTTTGGAACATAACAGACCTCCCCTCGTCACATGGTCGAGGGGAGGTCTGCACCAAATCACAACAGCCCGGCAGTTGGGATCTCATTATTTTTCCTGATACAAAACCGGCAAGATCTCCAAAAGATTTCTATACTCGATACAGCAATGCTCCGCCATGCCTTTTGCCATATCTTCGGTCAATACAAGGTTTCTTAACAACGGGTTTTTCAACGTTTTCCCCATCCAAAACCTGCTTATCATAAACAGGCCATCCTCCGTCTGTTTGAACATGTGTGCCATTTCGGTATGCCAGATCAAGCCGTTGAACGCGCCCACATGACCACATACGATTACCGGAATATCATTCTCCTGCATGACCGATTTCGAAAATCCAAATTCCTCCGGCGTCACAAAATCGATTCGCAGGGGCATTCTGGTTCCGCCGATTTTTTCATCCGGATATTGTGTGTTATTTCGAAATTCCGGACGTTGTTCGCATTGAAAATAGGAAGCTTGTTTCTTGGGATAACGATTGGAAACGTGTGCTCCCGGAAACCACACTTGATATCGTTCGTTCTTCTGCGGATGCCACCAAAACCACCACTCGATCATGTCGGGGGTAATGTTCGGCATGGGGCAATACATGGAAACCAAATAGCTTCCATCCGCCGTTTTTTTATAACCGGCCTCGTTTTGTAAGGACCGGTTTGCCAAAATGTCATTCTTTTCTTCAAACGGGGTCAGCGTTATTTCGTTTCTGCTCAAAGCGTCCGATATTTCACGCGGAATTTGCGGCAAGGGCTTTCCCATCAATTTTTCGATTGTCATACGTTTTCTCCTCTGCAAATCCGAACTTATCCGTCAGCGTCATTTTAGCATATAACGGTCTGACCTTCAACACCCGGTGAAGTCGGCGGAGATTTCTTCCTCCGTGCAAACGGCAAAAGGGACTTGGAGGATTCCCCCTTTACAAACGACAAAATCTTTCATATAATAATTAATTGCCTATTTTTACATTAAACGAGGTCATCCCATGGAAAAACAAGTACTCCTGTCCATCCGCGGACAGCAAACATTTGAAGGCGTTCAGGAACCGGAGGTCACCGAACTGCTGACCGAAGGCACCCTGCATATGGACGAGAACAGCAACGTCACCCTGGTCTATCAGGAGAGCGAGCTGACCGGCCTGGAGGGCACCCAGACCACCATTCAGGTGGAGCCGGAGTGCGTCTCCATCCTGCGGGAAGGTCAGGTCAACTCCCAGATGGTCTTTCAGGAGGGCCGCAAGCACCTGTCCCTGTACAACACCCCCTTCGGCGCCCTGACCATGGGCGTGAACACCCGCAAAATGAAGGTGGATCTGGACGAGACCGGCGGTTCCATTGAAATTGACTATTCCATCGAAATAGACCATGCCGTTGCAGGTCAAAATCTGTTTCAGATTTACGTAAGAACCCGGAATATCCCGCAATGATCGTTGACCTGCATGGTCAATTTCGATCAAGTCAAATCCGGAACAGCCCCTTTGCCGCCCGTGGCGGCGTGGGGCATTGACCATGCCGTTGCCGGCCAAAACCTATTCCAGATTTACGTAAGAACCAGAAATATCCCCCAATAAACGCAGCCCCAATTTTGCGGGCGGATATAGAATCCGCCCCTACGCAAACCCATCATGTATGTAGGGGCCGATTCCATATCGGCCCGCTTCCCCCAGATAAATACCAAAAAGGTGTGTGTATTACGAATGAACATGATCCAAGCCGCCAAGGAGCAGGTCGCTGCTCTGACTCAGGCCGCCTATGAGAAGGCCGCCGCAGCCGGACTCCTGCCCGAGGGCGTGGAAGTCAAGGCCTCCATCGAGATTCCCAAGGACACCAAGAACGGTGACTACGCCTCTTCCTTCGCCATGGCCGGCGCCAAGGCCATGCGCCAGGCTCCCCGCGCCATCGCCCAGATCATTCTGGACAACATGGAGCTGGAGGGCACCTATTTTGACCGCGCCGAGATCGCCGGCCCCGGCTTTTTGAACTTCTTCCTGGGCCACAAGTGGTACGGCGACGTGCTGGCCGCCATCGAGGCCGAAGGCCCCGAGTACGGCTGCATCGACGAGGGCAAGGGCGAGAAGGTCATGGTGGAGTTCGTCTCCGCCAACCCCACCGGCCCCATGCACATCGGCAACGCCCGCGGCGGCGTGCTGGGTGACACTCTGGCCGAGGTGCTGCACCGCGCCGGTTACTCCTCCTGGAAGGAGTTCTACGTCAACGACGCCGGCAATCAGGTCCACAAGTTTGCCGACTCCATCCACGCCCGCTACATGCAGATCATTCTGGGCGAGGACGGCTTCGCCTTCCCCGAAGAGGGCTATCACGGCGCGGACAGCAAGGAACTGGCTCAGGCCTTCTACAACCAGCACGGCGAGTCCTTCAAGGACGCCCCCGAGTCCGAGTGGGAGAGCGCCATGTCCCAGTTCGGTCTGGAGCGCAACATCCCCCAGATGAAGAAGGACCTGCTGCGCTATCAGATCGAGTATGATGAGTGGTTCTTCGACGATGTGGATGCCAACGGCAATCCCACTCTGC
>CAZDXX010000194.1:0-2782 GCA_964509595.1 uncultured Oscillospiraceae bacterium | reverse complement strand
TGGAGACCCAGCAGCCCTATCCCATCCGCGGCCTGTATCTGTACACCAACAACTTCATGGCTTGTACGGCTCAGAACCCCCGCCGTTACTACGAGGCTGTTAAGAAGCTCGACTTCAACGTCGTTGCTGATACCTTCATGACCCCCACCTGCCAGGCTGTTGCTGACCTGATCATCCCCGGCACCACCTTCGCAGAGAAGGACTCCGTGTTTACCACCGGTGTTCCTCTGAATGCCATCCACAAGGAGATCCAGGTTGCAGAGTGCCGCAGCCACTGGGAAGTTGCTTTCGAACTGGCAAAGCGCCTGAACCCCGCTTCCGTGCCCTGGCCCACTCTGAAGGATCTGTTCGACGCTCGTATTGCTGTTTGCGGCAAGACCTTCGACGAGCTGTCTGAGAACACTTGGGATCTGGCTCCCAAGGATCATGCTTCCGGCTGTAGCGGTTATCGCCGTTACGAGAAGGGCCTGCTGAGAAATGACGGCCAGCCCGGCTTCAACACTCCCACCGGTAAGGTCGAGTTGTACTCCACTCTGCTGGAGCAGTACGGCGCCGATCCTCTGCCTCACCACGAGGAGCCTGTGGAGAGCCCCATCAGCACTCCTGAGGTCGCCGAAGAGTATCCTCTGACTCTGATCACCGGTCGCCGTATGCCCACTATGTTCCACAGTGAGCATCGTCAGATTCCTTGGCTGCGTCAGTTTGAGCAGGAGCCTATCGTTGAGCTGAACCCCAAGGCCGCAGAAAAGCTGGGTGTGAGCGATGGTCAGTGGGTTTGGATCGAAGGTGTTCGCGGTAAGGTTAAGCGTAAGCTGAAGACCACTCCCGTTATCCACGAGAAGATCGCCATGGCTCCTCATGCATGGTGGCTGCCCGAGACCGAGGGTGCTGCTCCCAATCTGTACGGTATTTGGGATATCAACGTCAACCAGCTGATCCCCACCGGTGTCAACCACCCCGTTACCGGTTACGGCGGCGCTCCCACCAAGACTATGCTGTGTAAGATCTATCCTCTGGGTGAGAATGATGCTATTCCCACTGAGAATACCAAGGTCAATCGTCTGGACTTCTCTGACCTGTATGATGAGGTTGAGCCTGCTGACATGAATGATCCCAACTACCGCGGTGACAAGCCCACTGAGTTTGCAACCGAGGCAAGCTGGAACATTCCTGCGAACACTCCTGTCTACAGCTTCAAGAAGCCTCAGGAGAATATGGAAGTCAAGCATCTGGATCTCGAGGAGACCTATGATCGTATCCGCACCTTCAAGGCTAAGTATGACCGCGAGATGTAATCTCGGATTATTACCTTAGTTTGCTTTAGTTTTTTGTGGGCCGAACCGGCGAAAGCCGGTTCGGCCCACATTCTTTTTCTAATCCTTGACAAATTAATGCAGGTACAATATAATTGACAAAGTTTAAATGACAGTGATGAGGAATAGTAACGCTGGATTCTTTGCACAGAGAGCCCCCGGTTGGTGTAAGGGGGAGAGAGAACCAGAGCGAATACACCTCGGAGTCGCCACCCTGAACGCATAAATTAGTAGGGGAGGACGGGAACGCCCGTTACAGCGTTGGAGTATGTTTTACTCCGTGAGGCTTTTGTTGTGATGCAAAAGCGAACCAGAGGTGGTACCGCGTGATTTATACGCCCTCTGTCCGAAAGGACAGAGGTTTTTTTATTTGAAGGGCGGTGCAGAGATATGACTGAAAAGCAGAAGGGAACATTGTATGTATTCCTTGCTGCTGCCCTCTATAGTATAGGTGGCCTTTGCATGAAGGTCATTCCCTGGAGTGGAACGGCAATCAATGGAGCAAGAACCGCTGTTGCGTTGGTTGTGATTGGTATTTATTTGATTATTGTGAAGCATCCGCTTCGATTTAATCGATGGATTTTGCTGGGGGCGCTTTCCGTATTCAGTACAAATCTCTTGTTTTCTATTGCGAATAAAATGACAACGGCAGCCAATGCAATCGTATTACAGTTTACAGTACCGATTTTTGTGATGTTGTTTTCACTACTGTTTTTTAAGAGAAAGCCGACAAAGCTTGATTTGGCAGCATGTGCTGTTGTATTTGGTGGAATCGTCTTTTTCTTTGCAGACAGCCTGTCTATGGGCGGAGGATTGGGAAACGCTTTGGCACTGTTGTCAGGAGTGACATACGCCGGTGTTTTTATGATGAACGACATGCCGAACAGTGATGCAATCTCCTCGGTTTTTTGGGGAGATGTTCTGTCTGCAATTGTTGGATTGCCATTTCTTGCAAAGGAAACTGACTTTACACTTGTTCCGGTTGTAAGTTTGCTGATTTTAGGTGTTTTTCAAGTGGCGGTCGCTTATATTTTACTGTCGATCGGTTTAAAAACAACACCACCGGTAACAGCCAGTCTGGTTTCCGGAATCGAACCGATTTTGAATCCGATTCTTGTCGCTATTTTCTATGGTGAAGAGATGGGCATTTTTGCTTTGATCGGAGCTGCGATTGTGATTATTGGTGTGGTTGGTTATAATGTGATAAAAGGACGCATTGAAAATAAAAATTCTGAAGTAATTGAAGTAATTAAAAATTAATGATTATAATAAAGGAGAAATTTGCATGACTTGCTATGAGGAACTGAAAGCTCGCGGCCTGATTGCTCAGGTCACCAATGAGGAAGAAATTTCTAAGATGATCAATGAGGGTAAGGCTGTTTTTTATATTGGCTTTGACCCTACTGCTGATTCTTTGCATGTTGGTCATTTTATGGCGTTGTGCCTGATGAAGCGCTTGCAGATGGCCG
>CAZDXX010000193.1:0-2883 GCA_964509595.1 uncultured Oscillospiraceae bacterium | reverse complement strand
CGTCCACCGTGATCTGGCGTTCTTCCATCGCTTCCAGCAGACTGGACTGGGTGCGCGGCGTAGCGCGGTTGATCTCGTCAGCCAGCACGATGTTGGAAAACAGCGGACCGGGCCGGAATTCAAACTCCCCCAGTTTCTGGTTATAGAAATTAATACCGGTCAGGTCGGAAGGCAGCAGATCCGGCGTGAACTGGATGCGCTTGAAATCACCGCCCACCGTCTTTGCAAAGGCGCGCAGCAACATGGTCTTGCCTGTGCCGGGCACATCCTCCAGCAAAACATGACCGGAGCAGATAAAAGACGTGAGCACAAGGGCGATCACATCATCCTTGCCGACAATGACTTTGGAGCAGTTCTTAATAACTGCATCCCGATATTGGGTAAAGCGTGTAACATCCATGGTAATACCTCAAATCATATGTAGGATTGTTATATTATACCTTTTCTCGCAAGTTCTTTCAATATTGCTCCGTGCGGTTTTCTTCCATTTTTTGAAAGAAATTGTCCTAATTTCTGCAATGCTTTTTTCCGTTTTCAGGTACCTTTCAGGAAAGCAGTTCTCTGATTGACAGAATCCCAAAGCAGTGGTATCATATAATCAGACACCCCCCGGGGGTGTAGTGATTTAGGAGGGATGCATTATGATGGCGGATCAAAAAACGGTAACTCGTCTGCTGAAAACCGCCCGCGGACAGCTGGACGGTATTCTGAAGATGGTGGAAGAAGACCGTTACTGCATTGATATTTCCCAACAGGTCATGGCTACCGAAGCCATCCTGAATCGGGTCAACAAAGAGATCCTCGCCGCCCACCTGAAGCATTGTGTCAAAGAGGCCGGCACAGAACAGGAACGCGAGGAAAAAATCGACGAATTCGTGGCCACTTTGGGCAAGATACTGAAATAAGGAGACTCCCATGAAACAGAAATTTAAAGTGACAGGCATGACATGCTCGGCCTGTTCAGCCCATGTGGAAAAAGCGGTGCGCAAGCTGCCCGATGTTTCCAACGTGGCGGTCGACTTACTGGGCGGCTCCATGCAGGTTGAATTTGATGACAGCAAGCTTTCCAATGACCAGATCATTGCAGCCGTTGTGGACGCAGGCTACGGAGCGTCCCTCCCCGCCTCCGGGAACACAAAGGCCGCGGTCGCTCCGGTCAACACCATGGAGGAAGAACTAAAGGGCATGAAGCGCCGCTTTATTGCATCCCTGTGCTTTCTTCTTCCGCTATTCTATATGTGTATGGGGCACATGCTGGGCTGGCCCCTGCCCAACTGGTTCCACCGCCCGGAGAACGCCCTCTCCTTTGCCCTGATTCAATTTCTTCTGACTGTGCCCATCATGGTCATCAACCAGAAGTACTACCGCGTGGGCTTCAAAACCCTGATCAAGGGTTCTCCCAACATGGATTCTCTGATCGCCATCGGCTCGGCTGCCGCCGTGGTCTACGGCATCGTGGCCCTGTTCCAGATCTCTTCCGGCCTGGGGCAGCTGGCCTACGGCGCAGGTGACACTGCAGCAGCGCTGGCTAAGGTGGAGCACTGGTCCCATGACCTGTACTTCGAATCGGCCGGTATGATCCTGACTCTGATCACGCTGGGCAAATATTTGGAGACTCGTTCCAAGGGCAAGACCGGACAGGCCATCGCTCGCCTGATGGATCTGGCTCCCAAGACCGCCACCGTCCTGCGTGACGGCCGCGAAATGGAGATACCCGTGGAAGACGTGGTGGTCGGTGATTTGATCGTGGTTCGCCCCGGTCAATCCATTCCCGTGGACGGTGAAGTGGTGGAAGGTTTCTCTGCTGTGGATGAATCCGCCCTGACCGGTGAATCTCTCCCCGTGGAAAAGGCTCCCGGCGACCGGGTATTGTCCGCCTCTTTGAATAAGTCCGGCGCCTTCACCATGAAAGCCTTGAAGGTGGGCAGCGACACCACTCTGTCCCAGATGATCGCTCTGGTGGAGGAGGCAGCCGCCTCCAAGGCCCCCATCGCCAAGCTTGCTGACAAAGTAGCCGGCATCTTCGTTCCCACCGTCATCACCATTGCCATTGTCACTGCTGCCATCTGGCTGCTGACCGGCCATACCGCAGAGCAGGCTCTGACCTCCGGCATAGCCGTTCTGGTCATCTCCTGTCCCTGTGCGCTGGGTCTGGCCACTCCCGTGGCCATCATGGTCGGTACCGGCAAAGGCGCAGAGCACGGTGTTCTGTTTAAATCCGCTGAAGCATTGGAAACTCTGCACACCGTCAACACTGTAGTACTGGATAAGACCGGTACCATCACCGAAGGAACTCCCAAAGTCACCGACATCCACCCATGTTCCGGCATGACAGAGCAGGAGCTGCTCCGTTTGGCCGCTGCTCTGGAGAAGCCCTCCGAACATCCGCTGGCTCAGGCCATCGTGACTGCTGCGCAGGATCGCGGAATTACGCTCCCCGCCGTGGAACAATTCAAAGCCATCCACGGTAAAGGCGTCATCGGTATGATCGAAGGCGCAAGCCTGATGGCCGGCAATGCAGCTATGCTGGAAGAATACAGCATCGACATCTCCGCACAGTCCGCTCTGGCCGCGCAGTTGGCAGAACAAGGCAAAACGCCCCTCTACTTTGTAAAAGACCGAATCCCGCTTGGCATCATCGCTGTGGCCGACACGGTGAAAGTCACCAGCAAAACCGCCGTGGAGCGTCTGCGCCAGCTGGGTCTGGACGTGGTCATGCTGACCGGCGACAACAAGCGTACCGCCGCATATATCGCCAAAGAAGTGGGCGTGACCGATGTGATCGCTGAGGTCCTTCCCACCGACAAGGAGCAGCAGGTGCGTATGCTGCAGGAGCAGGGCAAAAAGGTTGCCATGGTGGGCGACGGCATCAACGATGCTCCC
>CAZDXX010000192.1:0-2884 GCA_964509595.1 uncultured Oscillospiraceae bacterium | reverse complement strand
GAGCGCATCCTTGGTAAGGATGAGGTCCCCGGTTCAAATCCGGGTAGCAGCTCCAAAAGTCCTGAATCCCAACGGATTCAGGACTTTTTCTTGTGTTTTGCGAAAAGATCAGACCTCATCCCTCACTTCGTAATTTTGAAGAGGGATGAGGTCAACTTTTTATGAAGAAAATAACATTAAATGAACAAGCTTATTTCATTCTAACGGTAAAGTAGAAGGCGGCACCTTTACCCAATTCGCTTTCTACCCAGATCTTTTCTTTCAGACCGCTGATGAGTTCCTGAGCGATTGACAGGCCCAGACCGCTGCCACCCTTGTTGCTGCGACTGCACTGGTAAAACCGCTCAAACACATGCGGCAAATCATCCTTGGAAATGCCGATTCCATTATCTCTGACGCAGAACACCGCCTGGCTCTTTGTCGTTGTAACATCGACCCAAATATCATTTCCACCGATTACATATTTCACTGCATTTTCAAGCAGGATTTCCATAACCTGTTGGATGCACGAGGTGTTTGTGTAAAGCGGCGGCAGCGATGCAATCGATTCGGGAACATGAAGCGAAATTCCTGCACAGCTGCACAGCATCGAATACTTTTCAAAGACCTCTTTAAGCGCTTCGGCAGCATTGACTCGTGTTTTTGTGAAGTCGCGGCTATGGCTCTGCAGTTTGGATAATTCCAGAATTTCCTGAACCATATGACTTTGGTAATTTGTTTCCCGCAAAATCACACCGTAGTAAACCATTCGTTTATCTGTATCGAGGTCAGGAACATCACTTAACGTTTCTGTAATGGCTTTGACAGCGGCAATTGGAGCCTTGAGTGAATGTGTGACATTGGCAATATAATTCTGCTGTACTTCTTCCAGCCGCTTTTTCTTTCTGAGATAAGCGATGCAGAAGAAAGCGGAGATCCAGTACAAAACGGCATAACAAATGGCAAAGCTTTCCATTGCCTCCGGAAGGTTTTTCAGATCTTTAATGAAAAACATTGTGCCAACGACGGTGGCTCCGTCTTTTATGGGGATGCCGGCGATGATGATAATGTCATTGTTCTGATAAGAAAACTTTTGCCTGTAAATCGAATTTCCCGACAGCGTAGAAGGCAGATACTGCAGAAGAGAATCTCCAAGATCTGTATCTGGGAAAGCATTTTCGCCTGCAATGTGCCAGAGGCAGTTTCCTTCGGTGTCAAAAATCAGTATTCTCTCCTCGGAGCCGATCTTTTGATTGACGATGCTTTCCGGATCCTCAAGATATCTTGCCGCAAGCACTTGGCTCCAGCTGAGAAGAATGGGTTTTTGATGAAAGTAGATTGGATATCCCCCGATGGCAAACATACTTACAGCCAGGCTAAAAAAGAAAATCAGAACCAAGACTGCTGCCATGATGCCGGGTCGATAAATCAGTTTTTTCATTTCGTTTCCTCAATTTTGTAGCCGACCCCATAAACCGTGCGAATTGCAAAATGCACACCGTCTTTTATGAGTTTTTGCCTCAGCGTCTTGATCATGGTGTCTACCACACGGGTATCACCGAAATAGTCATAGTTCCATGCGGCATTCAGAATATGCTCCCTTGTCAGCACGCGTCCGGCACTTGAGACCATGTAAAGCAGTACATCTACTTCTTTCGAGGACATGGAAATTTCCTGATCACCAACAAAGACACGATAAGATTCCGGATAAATGGTCAGCTCGGCCAAGGAACACTTCTTCTGCTCCGGCCTTTGATGCAGCCGCTGCATGGCGCGTTTAAGCCGAATCGAAACTTCTCGCGGAGAGAATGGCTTTGAAACGTAATCATCCGCGCCCAATTCCAGACTAAGGATTCGGTCAAACTCCTCGTTTTTAGCACTCAGCATCATAATATAGACATCGCTGTTTTTGCGAATCTCCCGGCAGACTTCAAAGCCGTCCATGCCCGGAAGCATAATGTCAAGCAACACAATGTCCACGGAGTGATGGCGCATTTTTGCTAAAGCAGTTTCTCCGTCATATGCGGAGATTACATCGAACCCTTGCTCACCAAGATAGCTTTTCAGGCTGTCATGGATCGCTTCACTGTCGTCGCAAATCAATACAAGGTATTTTCCCATATCCTTCATTTGCCATCCTTCATGTTTTTATCAAAATTATAGCATTCCATTGAAAGAGAGACAAGAATGAGCATGCACGGGCTAACGAAATTTCAGCTTTTTTACACATGAGTCTCACATTTCTATCACATTTATCTGCGTATAATAGGCCATGCCTATGGTAAATATCCACAAAAAAGGCGCTGAAAACCCTTTGCTATATGCATTCTTTCATATTTTTGCCATGATTGGATGCGTACAATGGGAATACCCTGGCAAAACATTTTGAAAGAGGAGGAAAAAATCGTGAAGAAGAACTTTAAACGCGCAATCTCTGTTGCTATGGCCTTGTTGCTGTTGGTTTCCACATGTTCCGCGGCGACCTATACAGTCAAGAAGGGCGACACCCTTTGGAGACTTTCCAGACAGTATGGTGTAACGATTCAGGATATTGTGGACGCCAATGATGCCATCAAAGACCCCAATCTGATTTACATTGACCAGGTCCTCACCATCCCGGAGAAGGAAGAAGCACCTGCCGCAACCGAGATGGGCGCCGTTAAGGGTGTGGAGACCATCGGTTTCGTTGATACCGATGGCGCAAAGGTTTCCAAAGTTGTTGTTGAGTACAATGTCGACCTGACCGGCGCTGATATCACTGCTGATACGTATGAGATCGTCACCGCTGCCTCCGCCGCCATCAACAACGGCGACGGCCAGCCCGGCGACATTACCAACGTCACCGTCGACGGCAGCAAGGTCATTCTCGAGGTTTACACCGACTATCTGTGCTCCTCCGAGCAGG
>CAZDXX010000191.1:0-2895 GCA_964509595.1 uncultured Oscillospiraceae bacterium | reverse complement strand
TTTGATTTTTGTTGGTCTGGTCGGAATGATCGATCCTCCCCGCATGGAAGTAAAGCAGGCTGTTGCAGATTGTTATGCAGCCGGTATCAGACCGATCATGATCACCGGAGACCACAAACTGACTGCTGTCGCAATTGCCAGAGAGCTTGATATCTTCCGGAACGGAGATTTGGCGATCACCGGAAATGACCTTGACTTTATGTCTCAAGAGCAACTGGAGCAGGAGATCGAGAAGTTTTCCGTATATGCACGAGTATCTCCCGAACATAAAATGCGCATTGTAAAAGCATGGCAGGCCCACGGTATGGTGGTTGCCATGACAGGTGACGGCGTAAACGATGCACCCGCTTTGAAAGTTGCAGATATCGGATGCGCAATGGGTATAACCGGCACCGATGTGGCAAAGGGTGCCGCAGATATGATCCTGACGGACGATAACTTTGCAACCATCGTGCAGGCTGTCGAACAGGGACGAGGCATTTATTCCAATATCAAAAAGGCAATTCATTATTTGCTCTCCTGTAATATTGGTGAAATTATTACGCTGTTTCTGGCCACTGTTTTCAATTTCCATCAGGACCCTCTTATCCCCGTACAGTTGCTTTGGCTGAACCTGGTAACAGATTCTCTGCCTGCATTGGCCTTGGGAATGGAACCCGTTGAACATTCGGTCATGAAGGAAAAGCCTCGTTCTGCAAAAGAGTCGCTGTTTACAAAGAGCTTTTCCATTCGGCTTGCCTGGCAGGGTCTCATGGTTGGCCTGCTGACCCTCGCAGCTTATTACTTAGGCGAATATGTCCTGAGCAGCCCCGAAGTAGCAGACGCAACTGCCAACACAATGGCTTTTGCTACCCTTACCTTCAGTCAGCTCTTCCATGCATTTGATGTACGCAGCAAAGATCAATCTATTTTCAAGATCGGCGTATTTTCCAACCCTGCAATGAACAAAGCCTTCGTTGTTGGCATGATCCTTCAGCTTGCAGTCCTTTTGATCCCGCCGCTGATGGGCATTTTCGGTGTGTGTGCACTGACACTGACCGAGTGGCTGTGCGTGATTGCTTTGGCAATCGCTCCGTTGATCATCTGCGAATGCGAAAAAGCGATTCGACGCGCAATAAAGAAAAAGTAACCTTATCTCCTCTTGTGTTCTGTGATGCCCGGCCCCATTGGTTCAGATGGGGCCGGGCATTATTCTTGGCTGTGCAGCTGCCATGGAACAAATATCTGCGAAGCAAAACAGACCTCGACATGTCAAGGTCCGTTCCTTTGCTCGGAATAATTGTCCGGGAACAAGTACCACTCTCCCCTGCTCAATTCTATTTACTTGTTACATGTCCCACACCGAAAAAATCCGAGCCTGAGAAACCGTTTCAGTTTCTCAGGCTCGGTCTTTTGTTTATTCCCCAACAGCTTTGTTGGTAAGCATTGTCTTGACCATTTTCAACATGCCGGGCTTTTCCATACGGGCGTCCTTTTCACCGATCATCATTACACACTTTTGGCGTGCATTCGATGCGCTCCAAGCGGGCAGCACACCTGCATCGTTGGGATCACCGGTGCGGACGAAGTTGCATAGGAAGGAAACCATTTGCTCGCTGAGGGCGTAGTCCTTATCTTCCATAGGACGCCAGCAGTTAGGGAGCGTACCGAACCAATACCACAAGTCCGCGGAGTGCCATGCACCGTTGTCGTCACCGGGCAGCCTACGGTCGAAATACCATGTGTAACCGGGCTTGCGCTGGGCGGCGCACCATTTTCGTGCCATTCCCTGCAGAATGGGGGGCATCATATCCTCGCTGGTGGAACCGGCCATATAGTTGATATCATGCTGCTTACCGGCAGCCAGCAGTTGAGTACCGGTATCCACGACCAGGCGGCCGTCAATGCAGGGAAAGCAGACAGGGGTACGAAGCTCCTTTTTGGTCAGCTCCCAAGCCTTGAAGAGTTTTTCGGGGGAAATTGCCCGGAACTGTTCCAAAGTCTCGCAGCCTGCATTTTCCATAGTCTTCTGCCAGAATTCGTAAAACTTTTCCGCAGGAGAAGCAGAGAGCAGCTTGCTAACACCGCCGCCGCTGGACATGACAGCTCTTTGGAACAAACCATGACACAATGGACTCATACAGTGCTGCTGAACGCTCATGGCACCTGCGCTCTGCCCCATGATGGTCATGTTGTCCGGGTCCCCGCCAAAGGCGGAAATATTGTCACGTACCCACTTTATGGCGGTCAGCTGATCGTACAAACCATAGTTGCCGGTGAAGCCGGCTTCCTCCTTCAGCTGAGGAAGGCACGTAAAGCCCATGGGTCCGAGACGGTAGTTCAAAGTAACGCCGATAACACCCTTAGCAGGCCAGACAGGGCCGTCGAAGTGCTTTTCGTGGCCGCAGCCGCCGGTAAAGCCGCCGCCGTGTATGTAAATAAGCACCGGCAGCTTATCCCCTTCCTTCACAGAGTCGGGGGTAAAAATATTTAAGAACAGGCAGTCTTCGCTATAGCTGTAGCTCTCACCCTTGCGGAATTCGTTGTAATAGAAGATCTTCTTCAGGTTTTCTTCTTCATTGTAAAACGTCCGGGGCTGATAGGAACAGGCACCGTATTGAGTGGCGTCATAAACACCTTCCCAGCCGGTGACTTGGGTCGGGTATTCCCATCGGCCGGCGGTGGCGTAGCGAATGCCCTTGTAGGCGGCGGTGCCGGCTATCCGGCCTGCTGTGCCCTTAACAGCGCCGCAGGGAGTATTCACGATATAATCCATGGAGTTATCCTTTCTTTTGAAACGTCGGGATGATCATAACACGGAATCTGCGGCACGGCAATGCCGCGCCCCTGAAAACGAATCAGTGAACTACTCACGACTAAAGTCGCGAGCTTCTGACAGCGTCGGCTGACGCCGCC
>CAZDXX010000190.1:0-2924 GCA_964509595.1 uncultured Oscillospiraceae bacterium | reverse complement strand
ATTACTTCATCTGGAAGCAGCTGAACAACTCTCGTCCCGAGGTCGTTGCTGAGGCTATGAAGCAGGGCGTCTATGCTCCCATCAACTGGGCTGCCTCCATCGACAACGATGCCAACAAGGCTCTGTGCGAGGCTTGGGCTGCTGAGTACGGCGAGCCCGCTCCCGGTTCCAACCTGCCCGGCGCTGGCTACACCTCTCTGATGCTGATCAAGAACGCCATCGAGTCCATCGAAGGCGAGATCACCGGTGAGAGCGTTTATGCTGCTCTGCAGAACGCCGAGTGCGACGGCGCTGAGGGTCACACCACCTTCGGCGGCGGCAAGGTCGCTATCAAGGACGTTCACATCGTTAAGGTTGTTGCTCAGGACGGCGGCAACTTCAACTACGAGATCATCAAGACCTACTCTGACGTTCCCGTCGATGGTCTGACTGTCGGCTAATTTAGGTTGATTTGATCTGAACATTACTTAAAAAAGAGACCGGAGCATCTTCGGATGCTCTGGTCCTTTTTCGCTTTTTTGGGGTGCGGCAGCTGAAAACACCGTTTTATACGGTCAGCAGCGAATTGTGAAAATTGACGGTTTTTTCTTTTTGGAACCAAATCAAAGAATTTTGACACAAATCCAAATTTTTTCTTTCGATTTGACCTAAAAATCCTGCTACAAATCCAAATATTTTACACCTTGCCAACGGTTAGAAGTTGTGTTATCATGCTTTCGTATACAAGGGACAAGGCGCCCAAAATGCGATTTTGTTGTGCAAAACGCACAAAAACAGAGGGCGATTCTGTACAAAATGGCAACTGCGGCTGGCCTTGCAAGGACTGCCCGCCACTGCGTGCGGGCAGTTGTACTGCAAAAAAACGGAACAAAACAGGAAAGGGGATTGAAAAACCAGACTTTTTTGAAGTTACCAGGCAATGTAATACATCATTTTGTTATACAAACGCGCTGTTGTAAATCAAATAGAAAGGTGAAAAAACATGAAAAAGATTATTGCTCTGCTCCTCGCGCTCGTAATGGTCTTCGCTCTGACTGCTTGCGGCAGCAAGGCGGATACCTCCCCCATCAAGATCGGTCACCTGTGTGACCTGACCGGCGTGGAATCCATGACCGGCCAGCAGGCCAAGGAAGCCATGGATAACGCCGTCAAGTACGTCGGCGAGATCTGCGGCCGTCAGATTGAAGTCTATCATCAGGACACCAAGTCCGACGCCAGCGCCGCTGTGGACGCTGCCCGTACTCTGGTGGAGACCTATGACGTGGACGTCATCTTTGGACCCAGTCTGATTGGCCACAAGGGCGCCATCGCCAACTGGGCCAAGGAAGCCGAAATTCCCGTCATCTACTACAACCCCACCCCCGAGATGATGATCAAGGACAACGAGTGGGTCATCGGTACTGCCGGTGCCAACCCCCAGATGCCCACTGCTATGGCCGACTATGTCTACAATGATTTGGGCTGGCGCAAGGTGGTTACCCTGACCAAGGATGACACCGGCGGCAAGTCCTACATGGATCCCTTCGTGGCCAATTTCACCGCCATGGGCGGCGAGGTTCTGGAACAGGCTTGGGCTCCCTCCGCTGACAATACCGACTACGCCAGCTACCTGACCCAGCTTGTCCCCTTTGCTGACGAGGCCGACGGCTTGATCGCCTGGACCTCCGCCGGCAATGCCATCCAGCTTTGGAACGCTTGGTATCAGATGGGTCTGTATGAGACCCTGCCCGTTGCCGCATGCTTCCATGGCGCTTTCACCGACTCCTTCGTTTGTGACGCTCTGGCCGGCCAGAACCCCGACATGGTCGACAAGATTCTTGGCTCCGTCGCTCCCATGACCTGGGGCTATAATCTGGACAACGAAGCCTGCCAGGCCTTCGTGGAGTGGTACAAGGAGAACAACGATGGCGCTTACCCCATCGCCAACAACCTGCCCACCGCCACCGTGGACGCTCTGAATGTTCTGGCTGCCGCTGTTGAGGCGCTGGACGGCGACACCTCCGACAAGGCAGCCCTGCGTGATGCCATTCTGAATGTGGATATGGAAGGCTGCGAAGGCGGCACCTCCTTCGCCGAGGGCGCCAACATTGCCAGCAAGGACATTCATATCTGCAAGGTAGTCAAGCTGGAGAACGGCCAGTACCACTATGAGGTGGTCAAGTCCTACGAAGCTGTTCCCGTTGCCGGCCTGACCGTTGGTTAATTTCCCGGATATTCTGTTTTGCTCGAACGTTGATATGCAGTAAACAGTATGGGGCATTGATTGAAAAACCAATGCCCCATATTGTGGCCTGTTATCATAGATTTTCCCCGAGAGGGGACAGTTGAAAACCTAGAAAAGGGGGCAATCCAACTAATGGATTTCATCATGTACCAATTGGGCATTTTGATCATGGGTCTGGCCTATGGTCTGGTGCTGTTTGTGATCGCAACCGGTATGTCTTTGACCCTGGGCCTGATGCGCGTGGTCAACATGTCTCACGGTGCGATTTACATGTTCGCCGGTTACACCGGCATCACGGTTTATACCGCGACCCAGAACTGGTTTTTGGCCATTCTGGTCGGTGCTGCCGTGGGTGCTGTGCTGGGCGCCATCCTGGAGATCGGCTTCCTGCGTCGCCTGTATAAGCATCCCACCTATCAGGTGCTGCTGACCATCGGTGTTATCAACATTCTGAATAACGTGGCCGAGTGGATCTGGGGCGGCCAGCCCACCACCGCGCCCATCCCCACCTTCCTGCAGGGCGGTTTCCCTCTGGGCGGCTTCCAGGTGCCCTGGATCCGTATTGCCATGATCGTCTTCGGCGGCATCATGTGCCTGCTGCTGTGGCTGCTGCAGGATAAGACCCGTGTCGGCGCTATGGTTCGCGCCGGTATGGATAACCGCGAGATCGCCGCTTCTGTCGGTATCAACAACAAGCTGA
>CAZDXX010000189.1:0-2961 GCA_964509595.1 uncultured Oscillospiraceae bacterium | reverse complement strand
AGGCCCGCTGCATTTTTGCAGCGGGCCTTGTTGAATGTAAAATTAGAAATACTTCTTGATGCCCTCGGAGGCCAGAGTTTCATCAGCAGAGATGGTAACGGTGAACTTGATGCCGTTCTTCTCGGAAAAACTCTCCAGCCAGTCCAGGAAGACTTCGGTGTCGTGGTTGCACTCGCCGGGGATGATTTTGCACAGACTGTCGATGAAAATGTGGGTAATATCGTAATTGCCGGCATACAGACCGCTGATAAAGCCCTTCATGGCTTCATAGCTGGCAATTGCATAACTTTCAGAATCGACCAGACGAATCTTATAATGAACGTCAAAGGTCATCTTGGGGCTGCGCTCGATCGCGACGACGTTGCCGTGCTCAGTGCCGGCGGCGGTGTTGATCAGATCGACCAGCTGCTTGGTCTTGCCGGAGCCCTTCAGACCCATAATAACTTTAACCATATGAATCACTCCTTTGTTGTGATGTCGGAGATATCATCCGACTTTACAAATATATCGTATCAAATTTTTCAATTGATTTCAACTGCTTTTGGAAACTTCCGCAAAATTATTACTGTTGAAATGAATAAAAGTTTAAGAATCACTGTGTACAACAGTAATAATTGGACACCTTTTGCGGTTCCGCCGGAAGACGGGAGCAAAACGGCTAAAACAAATGAAATATTATGGCAATCTCATCGCCGGAATATTTACAATCTTTTTTTCAATTCCTCGCGGCGCTCTTCGTAGCCGGGCTTACCCAACAAGGCGAACATGTTGACTTTATACGCTTCAACACCGGGCTGGTTAAAGGGGTTGACACCCAGCAGATAACCGGACAAACCACAGACAAACTCAAAGAAGTAGATCATACGGCCAACGCTGTCGGTGTCACGCTGAGGCAGAGTCAGCAGCACATTGGGAACGCCGCCGTCCACGTGAGCCAGGCGAGTGCCGGCCATAGCCTGATCGTTGACAAAGTCGAGTGTCTCGCCGGCCAGGAAGTTCAGACCGTCCAAATCATCGGGGTCGGTGGGAATGGTCAGTTTGCCAAAAGACTTGTCGAAGCGGACTACGGTTTCGATCAGGTGACGTTCACCCTCCTGGATGTACTGTCCCATGGAGTGCAAATCTGCGGTAAACTCTACGCTGGCGGGAAACAAGCCCTTATTATCCTTGCCTTCGCTCTCGCCATAGAGCTGCTTCCACCACTCAGCAAAGAAACGGAAAGAAGGTTCGTAACAGGCCAGCAGTTCGATCTTTTTACCGCTTTCATACAAAGCGTGACGGGCAGCAGCGTACTGCCAGGCGGGGTTTTCTGCGCCAGGCTGATTCAGCAGCTGATTCATTTCGGCAGCCGCGCCGTTCATCAGGGCGACAATGTCGATACCGGCTGCAGCGATGGGCAACAGGCCTACGGCAGTCAGGACGGAGTAGCGGCCGCCGATTTCATCGGGGACCACAAAGGTTTCATAGCCTTCACGGTCAGCGACGGTTTTCAACGCGCCGCGAGCCTTGTCGGTGGTAGCGTAAATACGCTCGCGGGCCCCTTCTTTGCCGTACTTATCTTCCAGCAGTTTCTTGAAAATGCGGAAAGCCACAGCGGGCTCGGTGGTGGTGCCGGATTTGGAAATGACATTAACAGAGAAATCCTTACCTTCCAGTTTTTGAATCAGAGCCAGCATGGCATCGGTGGACAGGCCGTTGCCGGCAAAACAGATTTCAGGGCCGTTGGGATCAGCGCCCAGCAGCTCGATTACGGCGCGGGCGCCCAGATAGGATCCGCCGATACCAATAACGACCAAAATCTGAGATTGTTCGCGAATGCGCTGTGCGGCAGCCTGAATGCGTGCGAACTCGTCCTTGTCGTAATCCACGGGCAGCTTGACCCATCCGGTGAATTCACCACCGACACCATTGCCTTCGCGCAGCATGGTGTGAGCACTTGCCAGGGCATCCAGTCGAGAAGAGAGATAGTTCTCAGAAAGGGAATCAGAAGCGTAAGTAAGATTGACTTGCATAGATAGCCAGCCTCCTATGTAACATTAGTTTTGGATGGTTGCGGTCATTATAGCATAACTTTTTAAAAAAAACATCAAAATGAAGAGGAAAGTTTAAAAAGGTTTGAAGAGCCGGTATTTTTTTAGAGTTTTCAGGCAAATCACTCTTGACCTTGGAACCGTTCCAAGGTTTAATATAATGTGGAAAATGAGCCAGTAGGCCCTTTTTGTTGGAAAATGCTCCTTCGGAAGTGCCTGAAATGGCCTGAAAATTAAGAAAAGTGAGGACTAGCCCATGAAAGATTTGTGCATGGAACAGTTGCAGAAGGACGGAAAGAAGTTTGTTGAGGTCCTGAATGAGGGCAAGCTCCTGGTGATTCGCAGTGTGGATGATTTTGTCTATTTCCTGGACAACGGCAACAATTATCAGATGTTCAGCCATACCGCAGGGAAGCCCAACGCAGGCCGCCGCATTCAGCCCAAGGAAAACACCAAGCAGGAAATGTTTGACGATATGGCCAGCAAAATCGATATGGCGTTTGCGGTTGAGTTTGACCGCGCTATGGACATCCCCACTGTGCTGTACAGTGCAGAGGAAGCTATTCTGGAGACATTCCCCATGGTTGGCGAGGAAGAGAAGCTGGACTTCTCCACTTACAACCAGCCCATTCAGGAGTAATCCCATCAATTACCGACCGGCCCTCGGGTCGATCTGCAATTAAATGATTAAAAAATTAGAAATAAAAGGAGAAATCACTCATGGAACTGAGAGATGTAGTCATTGTTGACGCATGCCGCACCGCTGTCGGCAAGTTCGGTGGCACCCTGAAGCCTGTGAAGGCTCACGAGCTGGCCACCACCGTGATCAAGGGCATTCTGGAGCGCAACAATCTGGATCCCGCTAAGGTCAGCGAAGTCATTATGGGTCAGTGCCGTCAGTCCTCTGACGAGTCTAACGTTGCCCGTGTTG
>CAZDXX010000188.1:0-2989 GCA_964509595.1 uncultured Oscillospiraceae bacterium | reverse complement strand
GGGGTCGATGGAAAACCCGTACACCGGCCACACCAAATCAGGCTGGAACCGGGTCAGGTACTTCTTCATGCAGGGAATCACATTGCGCAGATCCTTCATCATGTCATACTGGCTCAGGCCATAGGCCGTAGCCACGAAATCACCGGTTTGAGGCACAAAGGGGACTCGGTCGGGTTCACCCAGTGCGATTGAAGTATCCAAACGCTGCATACGCTCTGCATATGCCTGCTCAACGCTCATAATTGATCCTCCGTTTCGATTGATTGGGGAATGTACTCATCATAATTTTACTATAGTTCTCCGTAGGTCTCGATTCTATAATTCCACGGCGAAAAATGGTATTTTTTTATGATTATTCCCAAAAAACATCGGCAATTAACAATATATCACCAAATCCAGATACCTATAAAAGGTTCGTTCATCCCAATCCCGAGATCCGGCGTGCAATCACCGCGAAAATGGGCAGGGTGATGATGGACAGCAGAGTGGACAGGGTGACCATCTGGGCCGCTGTGGACTCATCCCGTTTGTAGATTTGCGCAAACATGGAGGTAATCCCAGCCGTGGGACAGGCAGACAACACCACGCAGGCACAGTAGGCCAGGGGGGACAGGTTCAGCGGCAGCAGCAGAACGATGGTCAGCGCCGGCACGAAAATCAGCTTAATGGCCGCAGTTACATACAGCTTGGGTTTCTTAATGACTTCCGCAATGTTGGAGCGGGCCATCTGACCGCCGATGATGACCATGGCCAATGGCGTATTCAAATCGCCCATGAACTCCATGGCATTGAATATGGGCGCAGGAATCTTAAACCCGACAATAAAGAAAAACAGGCCGATGATGATGGCGATGATACCGGGATTCAGGATGGCGCTTTTCAAACTCAGCTTGCCGCCATAAATCAGCACGCCGTGAGTCCACTGGAAGGTAAAAAACACCAGCATAGAGATGACACCGAACAAAAGAGCGTCATCACCCAGCACACCGGCCAGCAGCGGCAGGCCCATAAAGCTGTTGTTGGCGTATGTAATACCGAACCGGCGCACCACCGCAGTATCAGGGTGATCCTTGCGGAACAGAAGCTGCGAAAGGGGAATCATGACCACATAGGTCAATGCCATACCCAGAGCCGCTTTCAGCATGGTCTGCACCGTTTCAGGAGTGCAGTCGATCTGCAGCTTGGTGATGATGATGCAGGTACCCACTGCGTATAAGATCAGCTGGGTGCACTGGTTAGAGGTTTCTTTGGAGAACCAATTTAATTTTGCAAAAACAAAGCCCACGCCCATCATCAGAAAAAGCGTGACCACCTGGCCCACAACGGTCAATAAATCGGCAAGCATGAAACAACCTTCTTTGTTAAAAATCATAGATAAGTATTATACAAATAATTCCCGGAAATGTAAACTCTGCAAATTCCATCTCTCTTGCCTTTTGGATTCGGGGAAAAGTCTCCGCCGATTTCACCGGTTGTTGAAGTTTAGGCCGTTATTTGCTAAAATACAACTGACCGATAAGAGTTTGTAGGTGTGAATAATGGGAAAGAAATTATCTGAAATGAGTTTGGAAGAACTGTGGCAGTTGTTTCCTATCTTCTTAACAGAGCATCAAGATTGTTGGAAAGAATGGTATTTTGAAGAAGAAAGCCTATTGAAAAATGCTCTTTCGCAAATCGAAAGAATAAGCCATATAGGAAGTACGGCGGTTTCTTCTATTTGGGCAAAACCCATTATTGATATTCTTGTGGAAGTTCCAAAAGGAAGCGACTTAGTTGATTATAAAGATTCCATTGTAAATAGTGGTTATATTTGTATGTCGCAAAGTGAAGATGGGATTTCTTTTAACAAAGGATATACTGAGGGCGGATTCGCTGACCGAGTGTTCCATTTGCATTTAAGACATTGTGGCGACAACGATGAATTGTATTTTCGGGATTATCTGATTGAGCATCCTGATGTGGCAAGGGAATACGAAGAATTGAAGTTGAGGTTATGGAAAGAATACGAGCATAATAGAGACGGATATACAAAAGCCAAAACGGAACTTGTAAAACGATATACAGAAAAAGCAAGAATACTGTATGGGAATAGGTATTAACAAATTCCAATTTATCGGGCTTTATGATCTGGCAAAACCCTCCCTCCGTCACAACGATGAAGGGAGGGTTTTTATGCTCAAAATCGGAGCAAAAGACAAAAGTGAGAATCCCATCGTTGTGACCCGGCTGATTTTGTGGTAAAATAAAATTTACTTTGTCACAAAGGAGAACTCAGCCATGTTCCGAGAAATGAGACGAAACAAGCAGCAGCTTTCCACCGAAGAATGTATCGACATCCTTCAGCGCGGCTCCTCCGGCGTGCTGGCTGTCATGGGAGATAACGGCTATCCCTACGCTGTCCCTCTGAGCTATGTCTATTACAACAATGCGCTCTTCTTCCACGGCGCGACTTCCGGCCACAAGCTGGACGCCATTCGCCAGAACGAAAAATTCTCCTTCTGCGTCATCGATCAGGACGAGGTCATCCCCGAAAAGCTGACTTCGGCCTACCGCAGCGTCATCGTCTTCGGCACGGCTCACATTTTGGAAGACGAAGCTGAAATTTGTGAGGCAGCCCGGGCATTGGGTCAAAAATACAGTCCGGGTATGAACGAACTGATCGACACAGAAATCAAAACATACATGCACCATATGACCGTTGTCCGTCTGGACATCGAGCATATGACCGGAAAAATTGGCAAAGAACTGCTGCCATAACATCAGAAGCGAGGTAAACCATGGACGCCATGATCAAAACTCTGGCCAAGGAACTTGGCCGCAACGAAGAACACGTAGAAAACGTCATCAAATTGATCGACGAGGGTGCCACCATCCCCTTTATCGCCCGTTACCGCAAGGAGCTGCACGGCTCCATGGACGATCAGCTGCTGCGCCAGCTGGCCGACCGCCTGCAGTACCTGCGCAATCTGGAGCAGCGCAAAAACGAGGT
>CAZDXX010000187.1:0-3076 GCA_964509595.1 uncultured Oscillospiraceae bacterium | reverse complement strand
CCCACGCCCGCATCAGGCTGAGGAGTAGCCGCCAGTACCGTCAGGATCTCCTGCACAGTCTCTTCCAAACCGGTCACGATCTGACCGTAAGCTTTAAATTTCGGATCATAAATCGAGTAAATCTTCAATGCAATTCCTCCGTATCCGCTGCATACAAATGTTTCCTGCAGCGTCTTTTTTTACATCATATCGTCTATTTCACAAACTGTCAAATTAAATTGTTAGAGTCCGACTGAGACCGTTTTCCGCTGTGACAGTAAGGGTCACCGTGCTGCTGTTTCTGCGCAGAATCGCCAGCGCGCGTCCGTGAAATGTTTCTGCGACGCCTTCGTTAAAGTTATGCGTATACTTTGGATTGCCACAGCCCAGAGCGACCAGTTCACCACCGGACACTTGTGCAGTAAGAGTGAGATCCTGGTTCGGAACCACCATTCCCTGTTTGTCCTGCAAAGAGATGTCAATATAGATGAGTTCTCCCTGCTTCTGTTTGTCCTCAAGGCTGATATGGACAGGCTCTCCCGTTGTAATAAGTTCCATACGCCCCATTTCGCTATCTCCATCATAGGCAACTGCAAGCAGCGTACCGGGCTGATATTTCGTCTCAAACAGCGTAATACAGCCTACACTGTTGCCCGCCGGCTTACGGCCAAGAGAAATGCCGTTACAAAACAGTTCGACCTCGGTACCGGGAGAATAGACTTCCACGATGACCGGCTTTCCTTCGAAGCCACTCCAGGTCCAGCTGGAGTGATTGTCGCTGATGATCCAAGTGGTCTTGATCAGCTTCTCACCGTAGTGGGCCGGGTCCTGCACTGTAATGTAAGGATCGGCCCGCATCCCAAACGCGATCTCACGAAAAAAAGAAATAGGCCGCCGATTTCCAATCAGGTCGATGTCACCGCAGTAAGCTAGATAGCATGGATACTTGGCCCCAAAACCGCCCTCTCCGAACCGATAGGCAGGGACGCCAATACCAGCCTCACCAAGATACTCCCAACCGGTCCAAGTAAAGTCACCAATCAGTGCCGGCAGTTTCTCCACAAGTGCCCAGTTACGCACGATGTCCGGCGGATAGGTCTCGCTACCCACCATCACGCGATTAGTGTAGTTTTTCGTATCCGGCTCATAGCGGGCTGACATATAGTTATAGCCCACCAAATCCATTCCGACCGATGCCACATCGATGCGGTGGGAAATCAGCGGATGAACAACGATCTCATCCAAATGTGCGTGCTTGGCGGCCATAAAGTCATTAACGCTGCCGTCACCCTCACCTGCTGCAGCAAGCACATCTCTAGTGATTTGATCCAGATCGCCGCCTGCACCGGACGTAAAGATACCATTGATCGACACTAAAACGAACCGAGACGGATCAAGAGACTTGGTTACACGGGCGATCTCACGGCCCAACGCCGAACCCTGGGCCATACCCACTTCCGGGATCTCGTTGCCCAGCGAATAAAAGATGACAGAGGGATGATTGAAGTCATTCTCGACCAGTGCCGCCAAATCTTCCTGCCACCACTTATCCATGAACAGTGCGTAGTCATTGTCCTTCTTAGGGCGTGACCACATATCGAAAGCCTCGTCCATGACGTATAGCCCCAGCTTATCGCAGGCCCGAAGCAATGCAGAGGAAGCAGGGTTGTGGGCACTGCGGATGGCATTGAAGCCTGCTTCTTTTAGTATTCGCACACGTCGCAGCTCCGCCTCATCACAGCTGACCGCGCCCAGAAGTCCATTGTCATGGTGAATGCAGGCACCGCGCAGTTTGACGGTCTTACCATTGACCTGCAAACCACGCTTAGCATCCAGTCGGAGTGTTCGAATGCCGAATTGTGTCTCGGCGCTGTCTACTTCTCTGTTCTCGCAAACAAAACGTGCCACACAGCGGTAAAGGTTTGGTGTGTCAGCACTCCACAAGCAGGGATCATCTACCAAGATGGTCTGCTCCAGCGTTTCCTCGGTATCGCTCAAAACCGTTAACGGCATCGTTGTGGTTACAGCGCACATTCCGTCCGTATCATAGATTTCCGTCACAAGACTGCCTGTATAGGGTCGGTGATTCCGGTTTTTGATCGTGACAGAAACATTCAGGCTCGCATAATCTCTCTCGACATAATTGGTAGAGACCTTGATGCTGTTATCCGGTAGGTAAAGCAAATCGCCATCCAGCAGCCATACGTCACGATAGATACCACTACCGGAGTACCAGCGGCAATTTGGCATACCGCTGTTTTTCACCAGCACACGGATCTCATTCTCCGTGTCGTACTTCAGATAGTCATTGAGCGAGACGTCAAAGGATGAAAAACCGTAGGGCCGCTTCCCTATCAGCTGACCATTTAGATAGATGAAAGCGTTCATATAGACGCCTTCGAACTTCAGCTGAATGGTCCTGTCCCGAATGCGTTCCGGTATGTGGAATCGCTTTACATAGACATAATTGCCGCCGTCCCGATATCCCGAATCGCCGCCATTTGGGCTGTCCGGCCAAGGGGTTCGCTCCAGCATAGCATCATGAGGCAGCACGACATCTCGAGCCGTTTGAGGCACAGACCAAGTCAGCGCAAAGGCGTTGGTCTCCTCCCAGAATTTCCATCCATCATTCCAAAGCTGTGCTCGCATTGAGTCACCTTCTATCAAATCGATATTTCCTGCGATACAGCCCGGAAGCAAAAGCTCCCGGGCTGAACAAATCGCTTAATTTTGTCCGTAATAGGCGTTTTTGCCGTGTTTACGCAGATAATGCTTGTCCAGCAGTTCCTGCTGCATTCTTCCCACATAAGGATTCAGCTGGATGGCATGCATGGCCATAGATGCCACTTCCTCCAGTACCACGGCGTTATGGACCGCATCCATGGCATCCTTGCCCCAGGTAAAAGGACCATGACTAAACACCAAAACCGCAGGCACCTGGGCAGGATCGATCTCCTGCTCACGGAATGTCTCGATAATCACATTGCCTGTTTTCTTTTCGTATTCTCCGGCGATTTCCTGCGCAGTCATGGGGCGCGTGCAAGGGATATCACCGTAAAAATAGTCTCCGTGGGTCGTACCCATAGCCGGGATGGTC
>CAZDXX010000186.1:0-3086 GCA_964509595.1 uncultured Oscillospiraceae bacterium | reverse complement strand
GACCGTGGCGCCTCCTGCCTGCCAGCGTTATCTCGCCCTGCTGTGGCTGCCCTCCATCCTGTACCCCGAATACTGCGACTACGATTTGAAGACCGAGATCACGGAGTACTACGAACTGTTCTACGGCTGCACCCTGACCGACGAGCAGTACAACACCCTGACCGCCAACGCATTTTTTGACTAAATTCCCTAAGGAGCGGACCTGACTGATGGCTGAAATCAGAGATCCAAAACGATTTTATTATGCAATGCGCAGCAAATATATGCGGGAGGCCAAGCAAATCGGACAGAAGCTTATGCTTGCCACCACGGATGAAGAGGACGCATTGCAGTGGGAGAAGTACAAAAAGGTAATGAAGCGCTGGCGCGCCCTGAAAAAGCCGGACGGAATCACGCATAGCGATGACGCGGTGTTTCAATCGCATCTGAACAGAAAACCCGAGTTCAATGATGTGTATGTGGAGCTGACTTTGCAGCTGAAGGATTTGTACCGGCAGATGAGTCAGGCCAAATCCAAGCAGGAGCGTTACATGATCGAAGAAAAGATTCGCACCGTCAAAAAGAAACGCTCTGAGTCTACGACATACACCGTTCGAGATGCCGGAAGCACAGTGACCGACAAATAGCGTTTTGTTATTAATACATTAAGACAAGAGACCGATCAGCTGCATGAATTTGAGCTGATCGGTCTTTTGTCTTGCGATTAAATTATTTCTTCTTTTTTGGGGGTTTCGCAGCATCGCGTTTGGCCTTGACGCGCTGCTTTTCTTTTTTCTGCAGCACGGTCATCAGAATGACAACAGCCACTACGGCCACAAGGAACACAATGACCAACCAGGGGATATCGAGGGCGGATTCATCCGAAACGGGCTTAGGCTGGGGAAGGTCTTCTGTCTCCGCACTGTAATAGGGATTGGTGAAGATACCGGTTTGATTATCCTCAATGACAATGCCGACGGGGCCGTACACGATGACGGTGTCATATTTCGTGGGGATGACCACGTCACCGGCGGTATTGATGGCGCCGTACTGTTTGTCCTTCCAAACACGGGCCAGCCCATAACTGAAGGAGAAGGCGGAGTCATACTCCAGGGGGATCACCACATTACCGGATGTGTCCACATAACCGAACTGCTGATCTTTGTAGATGAACGCCAATCCGTGAGAGAAGGAACCCAGAGTCTGACAGTCGATTTCGGTGACCATATTGCCATCCGTGTCGATATAACCAAACGTGTCCCCATCCTTGACGGCGGCCAGGCCTTCCCGGAAGTTGTAAGCAAATTGATAGGTCGGCTCGATCAGGAATTGGCCGGTCGGATCAATGAAGCCGTATCCGTCGTTGGTCAGGACACAGGCAATGCCGTTGCTGAAATCAGAGGCATAGGAATACTGCGCTTCGAGCACGACCTGACCGGTGGTGTCGATATAGCCGAACTGGTTGTTGGAGATGAACCAGGCCATACCCTCGCGGAAGGAACCCACTTCGGCATACTGCAGGGCAGTGACTTTTTCGCCGCTGCTGTTTACAAAACCGTAGGTCTCGCCGCTCATGACCCAGGCCATGCCTTCGGAGAAGTTGGAAACGCCTTCGTACTCCAGCGGGACGATCAGTTTCCCGTCGGTGTTGATGAAGCCATACAGGGAGCCGTCGCCGACCCAGGCCAGACCTTCGTTGAAATAGCCGGCATCGGTGTATTCGGTTTCAAGGACGACATTGCCTTCGGTATCGATATAGCAGCACTTGCCGTTGATTTTTACCATGGCCATCCCTTCGGAGAAACTGCCGGCATCTTCGTACTCCAGCGGGATGACGATATTTCCGGTCTCATCGATGAAGCCGCATTTGCCTTCGGCGTTACGGATGGGGATCAGATCACCTTCGTCCAGAATGCGGGTGACGAGGGTTGTGGTGCCCTCTTCCAGCCAGACAATATCGACTTCGCTTTTTGCGGCCGATGCAGCACAGGGCAGAAGCATGGCCAGTGCCAGAAACAGTGTTGTTAAACGGAGCAGATAAATATTCTTTTTCAATGCAAGGATCCTCCTTGGAAACGATTAAGGACATTTTACTCCATGTGTGGAAATGGTGCAAGTCCTTTGCGCCATTTGACGGGAAAGCAAAGCTTTCAAGGCTTGCGGCTTTGTTCGGTACGCATTATAATAGGGAAAAACGAGTGAAGGGGCGATTCGGGTGAAATATGAGGCCATTCGCGTTCAGGTGCTGGATGCGCTGCGTCAGGCGACGGCGTGCGGATTGATTCACGGTACTTCAGGCAACATTGCTGTTCGTGATTTTGAGGAAAATGTGATCGCCATCAGTCCCAGCGCGCGGCCCTACGACACCATGATGCCGGAGGAAATTGCCATCGTTACTCTGGATGGGGAGTGGATCGACGGACCCTACAAGCCCTCTTCGGAAACGCCCATGCATCTTGCGGTGTACCGGGCCCGGCCCGATGTAGGCGCTACGGTTCATGTGCACGGTATGTTTTCCACGGTGATGGCCATGTGCGGCGAAGAACTGCCGCCTTCCACGCCGCCCCAGGCAGAGCTTGCGCCCATTCGGGTGGTGCCCTTTGCGCCGCCGGGAAGTGAAGAACTGGCTCGTGGAGTGGTGGAGCGTTTGGGAAATAACCGGGCGCTGCTGCTGAAGAACCACGGTTCCTTTTGCTGTGGGAAGGACATTGCATCGGCCATGTCTGCCGCCGTTTATACGGAGGAGGCCGCCCAGACTGCCTGTTATGCCACCCTGCTGGGCAAATTCCAGCCGCTGAATGAGCGGGAAATCGCCGCGGTCAAAGCCGCCATGGCGACGTACGGAGCGGTGTAAGGGAAAGGGAGAAGTTCACAGGTTATTTACAACTTCTTTAAAGTTCGTCCAACATTTTCTGGTGGGAGTGCGGTAAGATATAACCACAGCAGAGCAGAGCATATCCCGACCGGGATTTAAGCTGCCCCTCGCTCTGTTGGGAGGGGCAGACAAAAAAATCCACAATCATGTGTTGACGATATTTTTCATTTCCATTTTCTCTTCTTTTCAAACGAAACGTCCTGTTTGCAAGCCGCAAACAGGACGTTTTGTT
>CAZDXX010000185.1:0-3138 GCA_964509595.1 uncultured Oscillospiraceae bacterium | reverse complement strand
CGGGGAACAGGATCAGGATCATCATAACGGCATACAGAACGACCGTTGTCAGCTTTCCGTACCACTTGGAGCTGTTCACACTGTCGTGCTTCCGGATAGTGATGTAACCCATTATGAGCATACATAGCTCACGAAGCGCAAACTCAATGATCAGTGGAATCATCAATTTATGTTTGACTGTCAAACATAGAATCAGCGCCGCCTGAGTTAGCTTATCTGCGACCGGATCCAAAATCTTACCAAAATCCGAGACCATGTTGTATTTTCTTGCAATAAAGCCGTCGGCAATATCCGTCAATCCGGACAGGAGTATGACAACTACCGCCGCATGATACATCTGCGCATAGCAGTACAGCCAAATAATCAGCGGAATCATCAGCAGTCGGATCACGCTAAGTAAATTGGGGATCGTCAAGATTTGATCTTTTTTGAACACACGATGCACGTGGGTCATCCTCCTATTCTTGATTCTCTTCCGTACCGGAATTTAATTTCTTTTTTCGTTTCCAAACACAGCCCGCGATCAGGGTGCAGACCATTGATGCGATTTGGAATGATACCGCAGCGATAAACTGCGGAGAATTGGGAATAGTCGCATATTCGCCCATAACAGCATATGCGATCACTGCAGGAAGCAGGCCGAGCAGAGTTCCACCGATGTAGGGGATGTAACGAAGCTTACAGGCACCAAGATACATACCCACAGGCTCGCAAGGCAGAAGTCCAAGGATGCGCAGGAACAACGTAAACAAAAACTCATTTTCTTTGGGCGCATCACGGAGCAGATTTAATTTTTTGTATTTCTGCGTCAGCTTTTCCAGCGTTCCCGCGCCACCTTTGTGCCCGATCAAAAAAGGAATTGTGGTCATGATGACACTTCCAAAAATATTCACCGCAAAAGCAAGAGGCAGCGAAAACATTACTCCGCAGGCTGTATACAAGATATTGCCGTTCATAAGCACAGTACTTCCCTTTAGGGTGAACAAGGCAAGCATGACAAGAATCGCCAACAAGGTGTTGTCAGGCGTAAAGCCTACTATTCTCTCAACCGTTATTTCATCTCTGTGGATAAACAGAACTACAACCAGACAAATCCATAAGCAAACCACTATGGCCCGTCCAATCTTGCCTCCCTTATGCATACTTCCCTCCATTGGCTGCATTTTTTGCTTTGAAGTTGAACAGAGAACTTTTTGCCTGATATGCTCTGACATCCAAGATCGCTTCACCGTCGATCTGCATGGGTGTGGGCTGATCAAATTCCACCGTAATCTCATGTCCGGTCAGCACGGTCACATGCTTTCTGTAACGAACATGTTTCCCTTTGAAAATGGATGGGAACATGCGCAGAGCCTTTAGCCGTCCTCCCCCATGCATCACCATGACGCTCAAATTTTTATCCGTGCCCAGGCGATCCTGATTCGGCGCGGCCATCATGCCGCCGCCGTAATAGCGTCCATGCATGGTTGGAGCAAGCCATACCTTTTTGAAATAATGAGAAACTCCGTCAACTGTGATGATAGCATTTCTGGGTTTGAAGTGAAACAATATCCCCTTGATCACGATCAGCGTATAATTGACGTCCTTTTTACGGCCATTTCTTTTGTTTTCTGTAAGCAGCCGGTCTCCTTCCACGCTGCAGTAGCCATCAATACCAAAACCGACATTGTTGAGGAACAGATACTTTTGTCCGTGTATCGATACAGAAGGAAGGCCGCGGAGATAGTCATTGATCCGGAAATTCGGTTCGGTGTTCTCCGGCAGATCCAAATCGCGAATAAAATCATGATCGGTCCCCGACGGTAAATAGTAAATCGAATTGGGTATCACAAGGTCTTTGGTGTCATTGGCAAAACGATGCAAGGTTCCGTCGCCGCCACAAAGAATTACCTCATCAGAATTATCCAGTGTTTTGAAAAAATCCGCAAAGCTTCCTATTTTCGTTATATCATAATATTTTGTATTGTTATAGAGGCCCTCCAGCGTTGCGGCACTTTCTTTACATTTACCGTTTCGAGCTTTCGGGTTATACAGAATATACTGTCGTTTCATAATGCGCATCTCTTTCCGTGACATAGATTTGCATGCAGATTCTTCTACCGCTTTACCACTTGTGCGGCAAGTATAAGGCTACTCTCTAAACTGAATCGAAACAAAGCCGGGAGAAAACTTCCGGCTTTGTTCAATCCTGTTGCTTTTATATTCAGCGGTTCAAAATCTGCATAAACTCGTCACCGGTGATCGTTTCGTGATCATACAAATACTGAGAAAGCTCGTCCAGCTTTCCTCGGTTTTCCATCAGGATCTTCGCAGCTTTATCGTGCTGTTTCTTGACCAGCTCCACTACCAGTTCGTCGATCTTGGTCTGGGTCTCAGCGGAGCAAGCAAGGGACGCATCGCCGCCCAGATACTGATTGGTCACAGTCTCCATGGCAACCATATCAAACTCCTTGCTCATGCCATAGCGGGCGATCATAGCACGTGCCAGCTTGGTGGCCTGCTCGATATCGTTGGACGCACCGGTAGTAACAGAACCGAAGGCGATCTCCTCGGCAGCTCTGCCGCCGGTGTAAGTGGCGATCTTGTTTTCGATTTCTTCCTTGCTCATCAGATAGTGGTTGCCCTCGTCCACCTGCATGGTATAACCCAACGCACCGGAGGTTCTGGGAATGATGGTGATTTTCTGAACAGGCGCGGAGTTGGTCTGCTTGGCAGCAACAAGAGCATGACCGATCTCATGGTAAGCGACGATGCGCTTTTCCTTGTCAGTGAGGATAGCATTCTTCTTCTGATAACCTGCAATAACGACTTCGATGGACTCTTCCAGGTCGGCCTGGGTGGCAAACCGTCTGCCGTCACGGACGGCCCGCAGAGCAGCCTCGTTGATAATATTGGCCAGTTCAGCGCCGCTGGCGCCGGAGGCCATTCTCGCCACCTGCTTGAAGTCCACATCCTCAGCGATCTTGACCTTCTTGGCATGGACCTTCAGGATCTTTTCGCGGCCATCCAAATCAGGAAGCTCCACAGGAACACGGCGGTCGAAGCGACCGGGACGAGTCAGCGCCGGGTCAAGAGATTCGGGACGGTTGGTAGCCGCCAGGATCATAACACCGGAGTTGCCCTCAAAGCCGTCCATCT